>NZ_JAOALE010000011.1:0-81815 GCF_047462575.1 Synechococcus sp. 'PEA 65AY6A-5F PE A' | reverse complement strand
TCCCCCATCCCGCCAAGCTGCGCTGTGGCGGGAGTACCCCGGAGGTTCTGATGGCATTGTCGCCGGTCACCAAGCCGAGAATGGCGCCCGCTGCCGCGCCGATGGCCGCATCTTGGATGATTTTGCCCGTGGTGGTGTAGCGAGGATCCTTAACATCGTGGATCACATCCGATTGGGCAGCCAAGGGGAACAGTTGGTTGTTGGCGATGATGCTTTCTGCCACAAAGCGCGTGCCCCCCGGTGCCGGCTCAAAGCGGCCATCCACCCGCGAGCCGAAAGGCACCAGGATGTCCCCCTGGGCGTTGCGAATCGGGGTGCGGACGATCAAGGACAGGGGGCGAGTTTCGTTGGGGGCGATGAAGAGGCGCTCGTTGAAGGGGGTGGTGGTCTGCATCAGGGTGCCCGCCGCCAGCGTGGAAAGGCGCAGGTCAAAGCCCGCCGGGGGGGTGGAAACCCAACTGCTCGGGTTCTGGGCCACCAGGGATCCCCGATTGAGCAGGGCCTGGTGGGTAAAAGCGGCCACCTCGGCACGGGTGGCAGGGCGGTTCGGCTCCAAAAGCATAGGATCCGGGTAATTGACAATCAGGCCGGCACGGTTGGCGGCTGCAAGTTGTGCCAGGGCCCAGTTGGGAATGGCTGCCGCGTCGCGGTAGCGGCTGAACAGCTCGCTCGGCTGAGCCGCGGGGATGGCACTCGTGTTGCCAAGGGCGTTAGTCAGGATCACCAGCGCCTCGGTGCGAGTAACGGGCTGTTCGGGTCGGAAGGTGCCGTCTGGGAAGCCGGCCACCAAGTTGTTGGCTGCCGCCGTGGAGATAGCATTGGCCGCCCAGTGGCTGGGAGGCACATCCCGAAAGCCGATGAAGGTACCAGAGGTGTTGCGAAGGCGAAAGGCAGTGGTGACAAGGGTGGCAAACTGAGCGCGGGTCACCGGCTCGTTGGGACGGAAGGTGCCATCCGGGAAGCCGTTCAACACCCCTTGAGAGGAGAGGGTCTCGATATAGGCTTGCGCCCAGTGGCCAAAGGTGTCGCGAAAAGGAGCGGCCATGGCCACCTGGCAGTGGATGCCCAGTGCGGCTCCCGATAGGAGTAGGCCGGCTGTGCGTGGGGTCAACAGAGAGGGAAACATCGTGCATTCACCAAGTTGTCGTAGCGCCCATTGCTGGGTCAATAGCTACTCTTATTCTGGCTATTTCCTCAGTGGCGGCAATAGCTAAAACCCTTGCTGTGTCCTAATTTGAGCATTTCCAACCTAAGATTTGCATGGAAACGCAATAGCGGAGGATTGGTAAGGAAATCTCTTCATCTCTGTTGCGCCAGCATCGCGTATAGACAACACCCCAGCCTCAGTTGCTGTTCACGGCATTGCCACTCTGTACAAGTTTGAAACAGCCCCCCAGGGCTCCGCAGTGCCAGGGAGTTGATGCTGGCAGGACATAGGATCCAGCCCCCCTCCCAGAAGGAGAGGGAAGCTGAGCATCAGGGATAAGGGGTGCTGTTTCCACAGCCGGTGGCTACGAAAGGTCCCCTGCTGCTGGCGGGATTGGGGGATCGGCGCCAAGTCTTGGGTGAGGCCCAGCCCAGGGATCCGGAAGGCTCGCCCAGGAGCGCCTTGGCAGTCGGTATGGGTTAAATGACCTTGCCCTCGGACGTGATTCTCCCCTTCAGTTTGCCGGCCCGCTCTTCAGCTTCCTCGGTAATGAGGGCCAGTTGCTCTAACACCTCGCCGGGGTATTTTTCCAACACCCGCAGAGAGAGCGCTACCCGCCCTTTGGCCTCATCCACATCGATGACCACGGCCTTGAGCGGCTGACCGGGCTGGAACAAGTCGGATAAGGAGGCGACAAAGCTTTGGCTGACCTGCTTGATGGGCAACAGCCCGCTGCCCCCCTCCTCCAGCTCCACGAAAACGCCGAAGGGCTTGAGGGCGCTGACCTTGCCCCGCACCACCTGACCGGTGGTGTAGATTCCCAGGCTCTCAGCTTGTCGCGCTACTCGCTGGGAGAGCACCAGCTTGTTGGCAGCGGGGTTGACCTCCAACAAACTGGCGGTCAGCGATTGGCCCACCAGCTCTTCTAGATTTTCCCGTTGGTTGAGATGCGAGCGAGGAATAAAGCCCCGCAGCCCCTGCACGTCCACCAGAACCCCGCCCTTGTTGGTGCCGATCACCAGGGCAGTTACCGTCTGGCCGTTGGTCTGTTTTTCGGCCAGCTCCTCCCAAAGTCGCTTCAGCCGCAGCCGCCGCGCCGAGAGTACGATTTGCCCTTCCGAGTCCTCTCGCAAGATGAGAAAATCGGCTTCGCTTTTGAGGGGAAAAAGCTCGCTCAAATCCTCTCCTGAGCGGATCCCGGCTTCTTTCAGGGGCAAAAAGGCCGGCGACTTGCCGCCGATATCCACCAGCGCCCCATCGTTCTGGTGCTGGAAGATGCGGCCTCGCACCACCTGTCCCGGTCGAAAGTCAAGGCTTTGCGCCTCCAGAGCCTTGGCAAAATCTTCCGAAGAAAACGTATCGGCAGCCTGAGAGCGAGGGGAGCGAAAGGTCATGGAATGCAAAGGAAGCAATTCAAGAGGCAATGGGTTTCAGGATAACCCAAAACTTGACAGGGATCCCAGCCCCTCTCGTCCGCCTCGGCGGGAAGAGGTACTCACCCTCTTGAGAGGAGGCCAAGCCCAGGGCATCGACACCGGCAGCTTCCTCTAGATGTAGTACATCAACCTGGCCTGTTGCTGTTGCGCCTGCCGGTCGCAGAGGTCTTGCAAGGTCGTTTTTTGGAGAATGCCCACCGCTGCCGCCTGGGCATCTTGCCAAGCCTGCCAGAGCACCTGGCGCTCCGGCGAGAGATCGCCGCTGGGCAAGTCGCGGGGGCGGGTGAGATCTTCTCCCTCGATGGCCTGAATGATGTCCAATAGGGAGATCTGCCAGGGCGGTCGAGCCAGAGAGTAACCTCCTTTGGCGCCCCGCTGGCTGCGTACCAGGCCCTGCCTGCGCAGCGTGGCCAGCAACTGCTCCAGATAGCGGTCGGGAATCGACTGGTGGGCTGCGATCTCCTTAATCTGCAATACCCGGCCGTCATGGTAGTGCTGGGCCAACTCCAGAAGGGCCAGGAGAGCGTACTCACTTTTACAAGACAGTTCCAAAATACCCATCCTTCCTGCAAGGATCAGGTCTATGATACTCCGGTTTTCCACCGGGGTTTTGTGGGATCCCCTTTGGGTTGCCGGTGGGTTGGGCCTGTATGGTGGAATAGGCCCCTTTGGGAGTGGTTTATGGCAAGTGTTGGCACCCTGTCCAGTTCAGCGCGGATCCCGGCGGAGCGATTGCAAACTTTGCGGCAGCAGATCGGCAAGCTGATCGCCAACGTCGAGTCGGTGTTTCAAGGCAAGCCACGGGTGGTGCAGGCCGTGGTGACGGCCCTGGTGGCGGAAGGCCATGTCCTCCTGGAGGACGTGCCGGGAGTAGGCAAAACCACGTTGGCGCGGGCCATTGCCCGCAGCTTGGGGGCCAAGTTTCAGCGAATTCAATTTACCAGCGACCTCTTGCCGACTGACATTCTTGGCCTCACCCTTTTCAACAAAGAGAAAGGGGAGTTTGAATTTCGCCCAGGCCCCATTTTTGCCCATGTCATCCTGGCCGACGAGATCAATCGCACCTCTCCCCGCACCCAGAGTGCCCTGCTAGAGGCAATGGCGGAAAAGCAGGTTTCGCTGGACAACCGCACCTACCCGCTGCCCAGTCCCTTTATGGTGTTGGCCACCCAAAACCCCTTGGAGTATCACGGCACCTATCCCCTCCCGGAAAGCCAGTTGGATCGGTTTCTGGTGCGGCTGTCCATCGGCTACCCCAGCCCTGAGGTGGAGCGGGCTTTGCTGCTGCAGCGACAGCAGGCAGAGCCGGTGGAGGCTCTCCAGCCGGTGCTTTCCCTGGCGGAGCTGCGGGAGATCCAGGCGGCGGTGGATCAGGTGTACCTGGATGGATCCCTGGCCGACTATCTGCTGCAGGTGGTGCAGGCGACGCGTGCCTCCAGGCTGTTGCGGGCCGGCGTGTCCACCCGCGGGGCGTTGGCCTTGGCAAGGGCAGCACGGGCGCAGGCGTTGGTGAGAGGGCGGAGCTTTTGCCTACCGGAAGATCTGCAAGCTTTGTTTGTGCCGGTGCTGGCCCATCGCATTTCTTTGGCCGGATCTGGGGACATGACGAGCAACCGACGGCAGGAGGCAGAGGCCGTCATCCGCGACATCGTGGCAACGGTTGAGCCGCCAGTTTGAGGAGGGATCCCTTAGGCGATAATAGGAGCCAGCGGTCTTGGGCAGAACTGCGGATGTCGGATCCCAATCAAGAAATTAAAGACCTCATCCTGGCTTTGGACAAAAAGCTGGAGGGAATCGACCGCAAGTTGGAAATCCAGGTGACGGAGATCAAAAGCGAGATCCGGCTGGTCAAAACCGACCTGGAAGCCAAGATCGACCTCACTCGCAACGACCTAGAGAGCAAGATCCAAGGCGCTCGCAACGAGCTGGAAGCCAAGATCGACCTCAGCCGTAGCAGCCTGGAAGTGAAAATCGCGGAGCTAAGCGGCAAAATGGATGGCTACAGCAAGCGGCTTGACCAACAGGAGTTCATCAGCCGCGGCGCGATCGTGGCCCTAGTCGTTGGGGTGGCCTCAGGGTTTATCAAGTATCTTTTCTTCAGCAATTGATTGGAGTTTGACCTGAGTTGCCTTGGGTTCCTCCCCAAAACCTGCAAGCGGCGGCGGGTCAGCACTCCTGGAATTGGTCGAGGGCACGACACAGCTCCGGGACAACTTCTGCTGGCCAGAAACCCTCACCCCGCCGGCCCTGGTGCAACTGGAGATAGAGGCCCCAAGCAGTGGCGCTGCCACTGGCAACCAACGTGAGGGCAGGAAAGGTCTGCTCCAGCGTAATGCTCTCCTCGGCCATCAGTTGGGAGGCGACAGCTTCCATATCCTGCTGCAGACGATACACCCCCTGCACAAATGCTTGCCATTCTTCTAGGGTTAGCTCCAACGCCCAAGTCTCTCCTCCCACCAGGGCCACAAAAGGGGAGCGCCCAGGATCCCAGCCCAACCGCCAGCCGGATCCCTTGCGTAGAGCAGGAGGAGGCAGGTTCGAGAATCCACCGTCGTTTCCGGTAAAAAGCAGGGAGGTAGAGGGGAGAGGAGCATCCATCGCTGCGGCTAGGCCAGAAAAGATGCGGGTACAATCGACAGGGTGTGTTGTCAGGATAAAGCGGCCATGGCCAGTTGTCAGTCTCCTACTGCCCAACCTCGCCGGTTTTTAAGGACTCCGCTCCGCTGGCGCAAACAGAGCAGCCTCATTTCCGGCTTGGGCCTGTTGCTGACAGCCTTGGTGCTCCGTGCCGCTGACGCGACCGGGGTTCGCAAAGAGGCCGAAGATCCTGTCTTGCCAGCGCAATTGTCTGCAGCGGCCACCCCCGAAAACCCGATCCTGCACGTGGGCATTGTGCAACGCTTTGGCCGTTCTGAGCAAGATCAGGTGGAGCTGGCAGCGCCGCTGGGGTCTTTCCTCACCCTGGAATTTGCCCAGGCAGACGGCAGCACCCAGAGGCAGCGGCTCCCACAAGTTACGGTTGGGATCGTCAACCGCGCCCTGGCCAGCCCGGAAACCGTGTACCGCCTCATCCTCAGCAGCCACAAAAGCTTCGAGAGCGCCGAGGCCAGCGCCAACTCCTGGGAATCTCTGGGCATCCGCACCGAGATCGCCCAACCGCAGGAATGGCAGGTGTGGGCCAGCCGCGCCTACACTCCCCAACAACTAATCCAGATTCAGCAGTATGCCCAGAAAGAAGGGATCCCTCAGGTGCGGCTGGAGGTGCAGGAGCGGCGCGAACGGGCGGAGCTGAGCTGGGTACATGAGCATTTTCGCTACCATCGCACCCGCCTGAGGGTAACCTCCGATGCCGGCTATCTGCGGGTGAACGACCGCTACTATGCCGGATCCATTACCATTCAGCCCAATGCCTACGGCAGCTATACGGTGGTCAACGCCGTGCCCCTGGAAACCTATTTACGGGGGGTGGTGCCCCATGAGGTGGGGCCAGGGGCCCCCTTTGCCGCCATGGCCGCCCAGGCAATTTTGGCGCGCACCTACGCCCTCAAGAACCTGCACCGCTTTCAGATCGACGACTACCACCTCTGTGCCAATACCCACTGCCAGGTTTACAAGGGGCTGAGCGGCACCCATCCGCGGGCCGACGAAGCGATTCGCCAGACCAGCGGCCTGGTGCTCACCTACAAGGGCGAGCTGGTGGATGCCGTTTATTCTTCCACCAACGGCGGCATCTCGGCAGGCTTTGAAGAGGTTTGGGACGGAGAGCCGCGCCCCTACCTGCGCCCGCAGGTGGATATCGCCCACCAGCCCGATCAGCCCTTCGATTTGCGGCAGGAGAGCGACTTCAAGGCCTTTCTGGCCCGGCGGGAGGGTTTCAACGAAGCAGGGGTATCGCGCCTCTTCCGCTGGGAGTTTTCTCAGTCGCTGGAGGAGCTAAACGCCCAACTGCGGGCCGCTCAAGAGTACCTCGGGATCCCTCTCCCCGAGTGGATGACCATCCAGGGGCTGCACGTCCTGGAGCGCTCGGTCAGTGGTCGGGTGCAGGCGCTGCACGTGGACTTGCAGACGCCCCAAGGGCTCCACTCGATTCTTTTGCGCAAGGATCAGGTGCGCCTGGCTTTTCCCCGCCTGTACAGCACTCTGTTTCGCGTGGAACCCCTGAAACAGAGCGGGCGGCTGACAGGCTACCGCTTTATCGGCGGCGGCTTTGGCCACGGGGTGGGGCTGAGCCAGTACGGCGCCTACACCCTGGCGCGGCGGGGGTTGAACGCGGCGCAAATCCTCGCCTTTTACTACCCCGGCACCACCCTGGCCGAGCTGGGATCCCTCTCCCTGCAGTTGCCTGAGGTTTCCCTGGCCTTTGACAGTAGCCAGGCGCAGTCCTGGTCCGGCTACCAGAGATAGGGGGCACGATGGAAGAAGAGCGACGGGAACGCGGCCATCCCCCTCTTCGGGATCCCGCTCCAGAGGAAGGGTGGCAGGAAGGGGCGGCCCAAGCGCCGCCAGAGCTGGCCCCCCCCTACATCCCCCCGTACACGAGGGGACAAGAGGGTGGCCGGGGGGAGGCGGGGCTGTCGGGGATCCCGGTCGCCCCACCGGGGTTTAAGTCGGGATTTGCGGCGCTCATCGGGCGGCCCAATGTGGGCAAGTCCACCTTGATGAACGCTCTGGTGGGCCAGAAGATCGCCATCACTTCTCCCGTGGCCCAGACCACCCGCAACCGCCTGCGGGGGATCCTCTCTTTGCCGCAAGCCCAGATCATCTGGGTGGACACCCCTGGCATCCACAAGCCCCACCACCGCCTGGGGGAGATCTTGGTACACAACGCCCAGGCTGCCATTGGGAGCGTGGATGTCGTCCTCTTCGTGGTGGATGGCTCGGTGCCGGCAGGGCGGGGGGATGCTTTTATCGCCGAGCGGATCCCCAGCGCGACCCCCTGCATCCTCGTCTGCAACAAAGCCGATCTGCTGCCCAAAGAGTCTGCCGCGCGCCAGGCCCACCAAGAGAGCTACCAAGCCCTGCGCCCCGGTGCCCCCGTCGTCTGGGTGTCGGCGTTGGATCCCGGCAGCTTGGCGCCCCTCATTCAGGCCACCGTCGACCTGCTGCCCCCTGGGCCCTACTACTATCCCCCGGATCTGGTGACGGATCAGCCGGAGCGGTTTATCATGGCGGAGTTGATCCGCGAGCAAGTTCTCTTGCACACCCGCGAGGAGGTGCCCCACTCGGTGGCCGTCACCATCGACCAGGTGGAAGAAACCCCCACCGTCACCCGCGTCCTGGCCACCCTCTACGTGGAGCGGGACTCGCAAAAAGGGATCCTCATCGGCAAAGGGGGGGAAAGGCTCAAGCAAATTGGCCAGGCCGCCCGCCTCCAGATTCAAAAGCTCATTGCCGGCAAGGTGTACCTGGAGCTGTTCGTCAAGGTGCGGCCCCACTGGCGGCGCTCCGAGCACCTGCTGCGCGACTTCGGCTACCGCGTTGAAACGTGAAGGGGTTTTGTGGCTGAGGTTGAGCTATCTGGTGGTATTGATGGGGATGCTGCACGTTGAGGTTAACGGCAATGCTGCGACTGTATGGGATCCCGACCTCCGGGAATTGCTACAAAGTAGAGCTGCTTCTCAAACAGTTGGGGATCCCTTACGAGACGGTTGAGGTCAACTCCAGGGTCGGAGAAAATCGCCGCCCCGAGTACCTGGCCAAGAACCCCCTGGGGCAGATCCCGGCTTTGGAGCTGGAAGACGGCACCGTCTTGGCCGAGTCAGCTGCAATCTTGGTTTACCTAGCAGAGGACACTCCCCTCTATGGCCAGACGCGGCTGGAGCGGGCCGAGATCTTGAAATGGCTCCTTTTTGAACAAACCCGCATTGCCCGCTACATTGCCACCACCCGCTTTTGGGTGCGAGCCGGCCAGGCCGAGGCCAATGCCGAGCTAATTGCCCAGAACCTGAAACTCGGTACCGAGGCTCTGGAGATCATGGAAAGCCACCTACGGGAGAAGGAGTTCTTCGTGGGCAACCGCTACACCATCGCCGATCTGGCCCTGTTTACCTATACCCATGTGGCCGAGCAGGGCGGGTTTGACCTCAAGCCCTTCCCCAACATCCGCGCCTGGTGTGAGCGGGTCAAGGCCACCGACCGCTTCTTTCCTCTCCCCGGCGCCTAGAATTTCCCAGTGGTGCCTTTGCAGCCGACCGAGTCGGATCTCGCTTCCAATCCTAGCGGAGGATTTCTCACTCCCAGCCCCTCTCCCTGAGGGAGAGGAAAACTGGAAATTGTTGCCACGAAGGGCTCCAGCGGCTTTGGGCCACCCCCCTCGGAAAATAGGAGCTGCCAGGAGCTTGTCGGGCCCTAGCGCCCCTTGAGCTCCCGCTGGATCTCCCGCCGCGTCTCCCGTTCCTTAATTGCTTGTCGCTTGTCGTGGAGCTTTTTGCCGCGGGCCACGCCCAGGTGAGCCTTGATCCAGCCGCGGTTGAGCACCAGCCGCAGGGGAACCACAGTCAGGCCTTTTTGCTCCACCAGGCCCCGCAGCCGGTCGATCTCGCGGCGGTGCAACAACAGCTTGCGGCGGCGGGTCGGGTCGTGGTTAAACACCTTGCTGGCAGTTCCGTGGGGGGCAACATGCAAGTTGTGCAGCCAGGCCTCGCCATCGCGAAAGAGGGCAAAAGCGTCTTGCAAGTTGGCTTTGCCCGCTCGGATGGACTTTACCTCTGTGCCGGTCAGTTGGATCCCGGCTTCGTAGGTCTCCAAGATCTCGTACTCAAAGCGGGCGCGGCGATTCTCCACCAGGGTTTTGACGTTGGGATCCACAGCCATACGCTTTCAGAAGAGAGCTTCGTCCACCAGAGGGCCTAACGAGAGGCCAGGGAACCCTCCAATTTTTGCACTGCCCGTCCCACCAGGCGCTCGGATTTGCTGCGCCAGCGAAAGCGAATGGGGGTACCGGTGAAGTCGAGGTTTTGCCGGAAGTGCTTTTCCAGGTAGCGGCGGTAGTTCTCTTTGAACAGATCGGGATCGTTGACAAACAGGAGAAAGGTGGGAGGCCGCTCCGCCACCTGGGTGCCGTAGTAGATTTTGCCCTGCTTGCCCTGGCGGTTGGCGGGGGGTGACTGCCAGGCGAGGGCATCCTGGAGAACTTCATTGACCACGGAGGTGGCGATGCGCTTGCGATGGGCGGCTACCGCTGTGTTGACCTCGGCAAAGATCTTGTGGGTGCGCTGCCCCGTGAGGGCGCTGACAAACAACAGGGGTGCCCAGTCAATGAAATAAAGCCGCTCGCGGATCTCGCGGGTGTACTCGTTAATGGTGTGAGTATCTTTGTTTTCCACCGCGTCCCACTTGTTGACAACGATGATGCAGGCGCGGCCTTCTTCTTCGATGCGGCCAGCCAACCGCTGATCCTGCTCGGTTACCCCCTCCAGGGCGTCAATGACCAGCAGCACCACGTCCGAGCGCTGGATGGCTTTGAAGGCGCGGTTAATGCTGAAAAACTCCACCCCATATTCCACCCGGCTTTTTCTGCGGATCCCAGCCGTGTCGATGAGACGATAGCTCTGCCCCTCCCACTCCACCAGGGTGTCAACGGCATCGCGGGTGGTGCCAGCAATGGGGCTGACAATGGCCCGCTCGGATCCCACCAGGCGGTTGAGCAGGCTGGACTTGCCTACGTTGGGCCGCCCTACAATGGCCACGGCGATGGGATCCGGCTCATCTGCGGCTTCTTGGGCCACTTCGGGCAAGTGAGGCAGCACCGCCTCCAACAGCTCGGCTACCCCATTGCCGTGGACGGCAGAACAAGGGATCGGCTCCCCCAGCCCCAACTCCCAAAAAGCCGCCGCCTGCGCCAGGCCCAGTTGCCCCGACTCGCACTTGTTGACGGCCACCACCACCGGCAGGGGTTGTCTGCGCAGCCAATCGGCCAATTCTTTGTCAGCAGGGGTCAGCCCCTCGCGGCCATCCACCACAAAGATTACAGCGTGGGCCTCGGCCATCGCCGCCATGGCCTGCTGACGGATGTGGGGCAAAAACTCGCTGTCGTCGCCGAAGACCAGGCCGCCGGTATCCACCACCCGCAGGCGGCGCCCGTTCCACTCCACCTCTTGGTAGAGGCGATCCCGCGTGATGCCCGGCTCGTCGTGGACAATGGCCGAGCGCACCCCCGCCAGGCGGTTGACGAGGCTGGATTTGCCCACGTTGGGGCGACCCACAACGGCTACAAGGGGTAAAGCCACTGCTCCGCTTGCCAAAAAGCCGAACCCAGACTTCTATCCTAGCCTTTGGGATCCCAGATGCCCAAACCCGCTGATCTCAATCATTGCCCTGAAGGCAGCTCTGGCGGTAAGTTAGGTAGCTAACCTCCCATCAGACACCGGCTGCACTCGTTTCCCCTCCTTGCTATGAACCGTGCCCTCGCCCCTGCCCAGCGGCTGAACAAACTGCCTGCCTATGTCTTTGCCCGCTTGGATGAGCTGAAGGCCCGCGCCCGCCAGCAGGGGTTGGATTTGATCGATCTGGGCATGGGCAACCCCGATGGCCCCACCCCCCAGCCGGTGGTGGAGGCGGCCCAGGCCGCCATTGCCGATCCCGCTCACCACGGCTACCCACCCTTCGAGGGCACGGCTAGCTTTCGCCAGGCAATTGCCGAGTGGTATTGGCGCCGCTACGGGGTGGAGCTGGATCCCAATGGCGAGGTGCTGCCTCTATTGGGATCCAAAGAGGGCCTGACCCACCTGGCCCTGGCCTACGTGGATCCAGGGGATCTGGTGCTGGTGCCTAGCCCTGCCTACCCGCCCCATTTTCGCGGTCCCCTGATTGCCGGCGGGCAGATCTACCCACTGCTGCTGCGCCCGGAGAAAGGATGGCTCATCGACCTGCAAGAGATCCCGCCGGAGGTGGCCAAGCAGGCGCGGCTGCTCTACTTCAACTACCCCAACAACCCGACAACAGCGGTGGCGACCCGCTCCTTTTTTGAAGCAGTGGTGGCGTTTGCTTGCCGCTACGACCTCCTCCTGGTGCACGACCTGTGCTATGCCGAGCTGGCCTTTGACGGCTACCGGCCCACCAGCCTGCTGCAGATCCCTGGCGCCAAGGACTTGGCCGTGGAGTTCCACACCCTCTCCAAAACCTACAACATGGCCGGTTGGCGGGTAGGCTTTGTGGTGGGCAACCGCCAGATCATCCAGAGCCTGCGCACCCTAAAGACCAACCTCGACTACGGCATTTTTGGCGCCCTGCAAAAGGCGGCCGAGACCGCTTTGGCCTTGCCAGATAGCTACCTACAGCAGGTGCAGGAGCGCTACCGCCGCCGACGCGACTACCTCATTGCCCGCCTGGCCGAGTTGGGCTGGCAGATCGAGCCGCCGCGGGCGACGATGTACCTCTGGATCCCCACCCCCCGCACCGCCGACGGCACGCCCGAGGGATCGACGGAGTTTGCCCTGCGGGTTTTGGAGTCCACCGGGGTGGTGGTGACTCCCGGCAACGCCTTTGGGGAAGGGGGAGAAGGCTACGTGCGGATCAGCCTGATTGCCGATTGCGAACGCCTGGGCCAGGCCATCGACCGCTGGGCAGAAGCCGGGATCCGCTATTGCTGAGCTCTAGGGTTGGCCCTCTCCCCTAGGGAGAGGGGAGTTGGTATTGCTCCACGATGCGCCGGGCAAAAGGAGGCACATGCTGCTCCAGCTTGTGGGGATAGTGGCGGCGGACGTAGAGATAGTTGCGGACAAAGTGGGAGTCGATGGAAAAGCGGGCATATTCTAGTCCGCGCGGCCCAAAGCGCTGGATGGCCACCGCCAGGAGCTGGGCCAGCCACATGGGCAAGCTCAGGGCCTGCTCGTAGGCTTGGATCCCCTGTTGCACCGCCGCCCGCCGCGAGCCCCGCGAGATCACCGGCTGGGTTTCCAGCTCTTCCCAAACCAGATCCAAGAGCTCCCGCCCGCGCGCATTGCGCACCAGCAGCCATTGCCAGCCAAAGGGGGATCCCATATAGCCCACCACCAGATCGGCCAGGCTGTTGACGTAGTCAAAACAGGTAAGGCAAGAGGGGGCAAACACGTCTTTTAGTTCTTTGGTTTTGAGGCCAAAAAAAGGCACCTTTTCCACCGAGCCGTCTTCGTGCTTGAAGTGGACGTGGAAGTCCTGCATGAACTCGTAGTGCACCACCGTTTGCGGGGAGCGGCTGGTGGTTTCAAGAAACTTTTGCAGCCCGGCGCGGCTGACGTTGTCTACGCAGGGCGTGCCCAACACATAGAGCTTCTCCAGGCCCAAGTTTTTCTCCACCGCCCGCAAAGCCTGGATCTGGCAGCCCACCCCGATCACCAGCAAGCGCTTGAGGCCGCTTTGCTCCACCTGCTCCAGCACGGAGAGATTGGGCGATAGCGTTGGCTTGTTGACCCGCGCCGCCAAGACCGCTTCTGGGGTACGCGCCAAGACAGGCCGTGGCTGAAAGCGATCCCGGGGATCCGCCTGCACGCACACCACCCCTTCTACTAGGCCGCTGCTGAGGGCCTTCATGCCGATGCTGCTGACGATGCCCGTCCACTGGGCACCCGGGATCGGATCCCGCCGGCGGGCCGTGTACATTGCCTCGTAGACGCCGAAGTAGTCGCTGTCGCTGACGGCATCCGATTTGGAGCGCAGCGATTCCCGCGATCGCCCGTGGGTTTGCTCTTCTAGGCGGGTGAACTGCTGGTTCAAAAAGGCACAGGCTTCCTTGACGTGGGCGACGTAGCGGGTATCGCAGAGGCCGCACTGGCTGCACAGCTCCTTGGCCGGGTAGTGGCCGGAGCGGATGGGCCGGGCCGGACGCGGTAAACGGGATCCCATAAGGTCTAAACCGTAGCCGTGGCGGGGTACCTTCTTCAGTTTGCCGCCAAAACCGCAGACGGCGGGCAGAGGAGTTGAAAGATCCCCGATCCTGCCCAACGCTCGCCCGCCCCTCCAGAGTTGCCCCCAGACAGAGAGGAAAAGCCAGATCCCCTGAGTTGCCCTTTTGTCGGCAAGCGGCGATGCAACAAAGGCCCCCTCAGCCTCTGCCCAAACCACTTTCGAGGGCCCAGCGGGCCAGTTCGGTGCGGTTGTGCAGGCCGGTTTTGCTCAGCATGTTGCTGACATGGCTTTCGACGGTGCGCTGGCTCACTCCCATCACCTCGGCAATCTCGCGGTTGGACATGCCCCTGGCCACATACTGGATCACCTTGGCTTCCGTAGGGGTGAGCTCGATTTCCCGATCTAACTTGATGACCGGCTGAATGCCCGCATTCTGCATTTGCAACAGGCGCTCGGTGTGCTTGAGGACGGACTCCACCTGAGCCACCAGCTCTTCCGGCTCAAAGGGCTTGACCAGGTAAACATCTGCCCCCGTGTTGAGGCCGCGCACCCGATCTGCCGTTTGCCCGCGGGCTGACAAAAAGATCACCGGAATCCAGTCCGTCGCGCTGTTGGAGCGAATGGTCTGGACAAACGTGTAGCCATCCATCTCCGGCATCATCACATCGCAGATGATCAAATCCGGAGTAAAGTGGCGCATCGCCTCTAACCCTTCCAGGCCATTGCTCGCCGCAACCACCTCGTAGCCGCGAAACTCCAGGTAATCCTTCACCAGAAGGATCAGGTTTGGATCGTCGTCAATCAGCAACAATCGCTTTGGGTTGTCCACTGCTCATCCCTTTGCTGCAAGAAAGCCCAAGGAAAAAGGATAGCCCGCTTAGCAAACCTCTGGACAAATCGGCAAATCTACAGCCGAGGTGGCGCCAAGAAAAAACCTGCCAACCTCTAGCCGGTTCGTCAGTTTCCCCTAAACCTGGATAATAAGGTATCACATACAGACGGAGGTGGCGGCATATCCAAAGAAACACGAAGAGGCCGGGTACCTCCTCTGGCCGGCTCGGCAACTGCCTCCGCCCTGCCTTGGGATCCTCCCGCTGGCAAGCGCTCGCCCTCTGGGGCTGGTTTGGCTTGTCGGGTTTTCCCCATGGGCAGGAGAAGTAGAGCCAGGAGAAAATACAATTCTGGCGGCAACCTACATGGGGAAAGAGGGTGGAAAAGGGCACGCTGGTCGAGTTTCGCCACAACAACGAGCGGGTACTGGCAGTAGTTGAGGGCACCGAGGGCAAAAAGAACCTGCTGCTGGGCGTGGCTTCGGGGCAGGTGCACAGCGTTCACCCTCGCCAAATTACGTTTGCCTTGAACGGCAATTCCAGCTTTACGGTGTCCGATATCCCGGGCTTTTGGCAGGCGGTGCAGGCAAAGTTGGATCCCGAAAGTTTGGCTTTGGCCTGGGAATTGGTTCAGGAGGAGCGTCGGCCCCTGAGCCTGTCGGAGATGGCCCAGTTGTTGTTTTCCGACGATTCCCCGGTCTCCACCTATGCTGCCTACCGTCTTTTGAGCGAGGATTACGTCTACTTTAAGGCAAAGGGGGAAGGCTACGAGCCGCGTACTCCGGCTCAGGTAAAGGAAATTCTCCATCAAATTGCTGTCGCCCAGCAGCGGCAGCAGGAGCAGGCCGAGTTTGAGGCCCGCCTAAAGGCAGCGGTGGCCCAGCCTGGGCAAAAGTACACTTGGACCCCGGCGGAACGGGCTCGTCTGGAGCTGTTGGAGCGCTTAGCTTTGCAGGGAGCACCCGATAGCCTTCGCAACTACGAGGATCTTTCCCACAACCTCACCCCCTCGGATCGCGAGCGGGCTTCCCACCTGCTGCGGCTCCTGGGATTCCCCGACACGCCCCAGGGAGCTTTTGAGGCGTTGGTGGCTTTGGGACTGTGGAGCCGCCACGAGAACCTGGCCCTGCGCCTTACGGGGATCCCCACCCAATTTCCCAAGGAGGTGGAGCGCTACGCCCAAACTTTGCTTGGCGGGCCTCCCCCCTTCTTGGATCTGCCTCTGCGCCGGGATCTCACCCATCTTCACACCTACACCATCGACGATGCCAGCACCCGCGACATCGACGATGCTCTCAGCGTCGAGTTTGAGTCGGATGACGAGGTGAAGCTCTGGATCCACATCGCCGATCCCAGTTGTTGGGTGCGGTGGGGGGATCCCCTCGACTTAGAAGCCCGCAAGCGGGGCACCAGCGTCTATTTGCCGGAGCGGGTGATCCCGATGTTTCCATCGGAGTTGTCCACCGGCCCGATGAGCTTGGTGCAGGGGGAGGTGCGGCCTGCCCTTAGCTTCGGCATCCGGCTGGGATCCGACGGGGCCGTGCGCGACTACGAAATTTGCCTCAGCCAGATCCGGGTCAACTACCGCCTCACCTACGACGATGCCGACGAGATGCTGGAGTTGGGGGCGGAGGCCCAATTGACAGCCATTGCTCGGGCAGCGCGCTGGCGCTACGCCTGGCGACTGGCGCAAGGGGCGATCCCCATCGGCCTGCCGGAGCAGGACATCAAGGTCATCGACGAGATCCCCCACCTGCGGGTGATCGAGGATACGCCGGCGCGGCAGATGGTGGCGGAGATGATGGTGCTGGCCGGTGAGGTAGCCGCTCGCTTTGCCCGCCAAAACGGGATCCCAGTGCCCTACCGCCTGCAGCCTGCTCCCGAACTGCCCCCGCCGGAGGTTTTGGATCTGTACCCCCAGGGTCCGGTTCGGTCGTTTGCCATCATGCGGTGTCTGTCGCGGGCAGAGGTGGCCACGCAACCCGAGCGGCACGCGGGCCTGGGCCTTGATGCCTACTGCCAGGTAACTTCCCCAATTCGCCGCTACCTGGATCTGGTGGCGCACTACCAGATCAAGGCCTTTTTGCGCGGGGATCCCCTGCCCTTGACAGAAGCCGAGGTGCAGCAGGTGGTGCTGGGGATCGAGCCAGGCACGGCCGAGGCCGCTCAGGTGGAGCGCAAGTCCAAGCGCTACTGGAGCATCGAGTACCTGCGTCAGCGACCGGGGCAGATTTGGCAGGCCTTGGTCTTGGGCTACCTGCGCGAGGAGGAGAACCTGGTGATGGCCATGCTGGATGAGATTGCCTTTCGCGTGCCGGTGCGCTTGGAGCGGCAGGTGCCGCTGGGGGCCTGGATCGAGTTGGAGGTTCTGCAGGCAGATCCCCGCGCCGATGTCATTGAGCTGCGGGAGGTGGGACAGAATGCCCTTTAACCTGCGGCTTGCCCAGTCCGGGCAAACAGTTGATACAACAGAGGGGGAAAGTCCGCCAAAGTCTGGACTGCGAATTTCTCGAGGGGGATCCCATGACCGTACGACCTTCCGGCCCACCTCCGATTGTCTACATTCTTTTGCTGGCGATACTGGGGGGAGGCGGCTGGTATGCCTATCGTTCCGGCCTGCTTGACTCTTTCCTGAAGCGAGGGAACGCGCCTTCTGTCCCTGGCCAGATCCCGGCTGCCCAGCCGCAAGCGCCAACGGCCCCCAATCTTCCTCCAGCCCAGGCCCCCAACCAGCCACCCAGCGCGGTTAATCTGGATACTTCCCTGCCCAACCCGGCGGTGCTGCAGATGGACGGCAGCGTCACCATGATCCGCATTGTCTTGGCCTTGAAGTCAGGCTACAGCCAGCGCAACCCCAGCATCCCCATTACCTACGGGATCCCGGATGGCAAGCCCAACGGCTCCAATGCTGGCCTGAAGGCCCTGATGGAAGGTCGCATCCAGATGGCCGCTAGCTCCCGCCCCCTCAATGCCAGCGAAGTCCAGGCGGGTTTGCAGGCCATCCCGGTGGCCAAAGATGCCCTGGCGGTGGCGGTGGGGGTCAACAACCCCTACAAGGGCGGCCTGACGCTGCAGCAGTTGGCCGACATCTTCCAGGGCCGGATCACCAACTGGAGCCAGGTAGGCGGCCCCGATCGTCCGATTCGCGTTCTCAACCGCGCCCCTCAGAGCGGCACCTACAGCGTTTTCCAGGAGCTGGTGCTGTTGGGGCTGCCCTTTGCCCCCGATAACCCGCCCTACTTCACCACTGCCACCCAGGATGCCACCACCCCTCTCCTGCGGGCTTTGGGAGAAGACGGCATCACCTATAGCACCGTGGATCAGGTGCAAAACCAGCAAACGGTGAGGATGGTGCCCATCGACGGCCAGATGCCCACCCGCGAGGCCATCCAAAGTGGCCGCTACCCGCTGGCCCGCAACGTGTTTTTGGTGGTACCGCAAAAAACCAGCCCCGTGGTGGCTGATTTCATCAACTATGCCCTCTCCGACCAAGGCCAGCAAATCATTGGCCGCACCGAGTTCATCCCGCTGCGGTAGCCAGCCTAGCGGTTGGCGCGGTACAGCAAGGCCCCGCCTATGCCTAGGCAGACGAAGTTGGGCAGCCAGGCTGCCACCTCTGGCCCCAGCGTCCCAATCTGCCCCAGCGCCTGGCTGACAAACAGGAGCACGTAGTAGGCAAAGATAATCAGCACGCTGAGGCCCAAGCCCAAAGAAGAACTGGTGCGCTGGGGTCGTAGGCCCAGCGGGGCCCCGATCAGGGTGAAGGCCAGACAGGCAAAGGGGATGGCGTACTTTTGGCTGAGGCTAACCTGAAGGCGGCGTACCCCCTGCAGATCCCCCGAGCTGGCGATGACCTCGATGTAGCGGCGCAGCTCTTGAATGTTCATCTCCTCGGGGCTGCGAACCTCCTGGGCCAAATCCAGCGGCGCGCGCGGCAGGCGCAACTCCTGGCGGGCAAAGGTGGCGATGTTGCTGTAGGTGCCATCAGGGGAGACGATGTAGTTGGTGCCCTCCTCAAACACCCAGAGGTTCTCCTGGGGATCCCAGCGCCCCTGCTGCGCCAGCAGGATCTGGCTGAGAGCCTCGTTGGAAAGATCCAGCACGATCACGCCGCGCATCTGCTGGCCATCGAAGCTGCGGGCATAGAACTGACGGGTTAGCCCTTGCCGGCGGGAAAAAGTGCCGTCTGGCTCGGGCGCGAGGATCTCGCCGAACTCTTGGTAGAGGATGTTCTCGCGGCGGAACTCTGGACTTCGGTTCAAAGCGCGGTTTAGAGTCAGGGCCGCCTGGCGGTTGCTCACCGGCACCACCAGCTCGTTGAAGAGAAACGTTAACGTCGTCACCAAGAGGCTGAGAAGGAGGGCCGGCACCACCAGACGATAGAGGCTCACGCCGCAGCCGCGCAGGGCAGTGATCTCGTTATCAGCAGACAGGCGCCCATAGGCCAGCAACGTCGCCAGCAACATCGACATGGGGAACGTCAGGACGATGATCCCCGGCGCCCGCAACACAAACACTTGCAACGCTGCTGAAAGGGACAGCCCCGCCTCTACCACTAGCCGCACCAGCTCAAACAGGGATCCCACTGCCATCACCAGGGTGGTGAACGCTCCCACCCCAAAGAAAAAGGGCAGGAGCATCTCGGAGATGATGTAGCGATCCATCAGGCCCACCGCGCAAACGATGGAGAGCCTGTTGCAAGACTGCTTGATTGAAGGAGGAGTAGGGGGAGAATGAAGTTTCACAAAACCAAGGGAAGTAGCAGTCAGGACAACCCGAAGGCTGTTAACGACTCTAGACCGGGACGCTGGCCAACAAAAGGTTAATCGCCTCCCTTTTTCACCCTAACTTGCCTATGATCGACCCAAGGCGGGCTTGGGCGGGGCGTTGGGCTTGTTTGTCTTGAGATAGCTTTCAGCATGGCTTCCTCTTCCCCCTCTTCGCCTAAGCGTTTGCTAGAGCAGCTCCTGGAGCTGCGACAGCAAGTTGTGGAGGGATCCCAGAAGTACTTGACCGCCTGGGGCAGCCCCTGCAACCCCTCCCCCGCTCTCGAGAACCTAGCTCGGTATTTGGCGCTGCGCCAACACGATCTGCACGACCTGCAGTTAGAATTGGCCGCCCTGGGGCTGTCGTCGCTGGGACGCTGTGAATCGCGGGTTTTGGAAAGCTTGGATGCGGTGATCGCCATTTTGGCCGCCGCTCAAGGGCTGAGCCACAAGGGACCTAGCTATGAAGCGTTTTACGCCGGGGATATGGCCCTAGAGCAGCACACCGAGGCTCTTTTTGGCCCTCCTTCTCCCCAGCGCCGTGCCCGCATCATGGTGACCTTGCCCGGCGAAGCCGCCGAGCAGCCCGAGCTGCTGCTGCAACTGTTACAACGGGGCATGAACGTGGCCCGCATTAACTGCGCCCACGACGATCCCTCGGTGTGGGAAAAAATGGTGGCCCACTTGCGCCGGGCCGAAGCCCAGACCCAACGGCGCTGCAAGATTTTGTTCGACCTGGCCGGCCCTAAGATCCGCACTGGCCCGGTGGCCATGCCACCCGGCAAAGCCAAGGTGTACGGTGGGGATCGCATCCTGCTCACGGCAGCCATTCCGCCGGTCGACTCTGACCCCTCTTGCCAGGTGGCTTGCACCCCGCCAGAGATCTTGGCGCACCTGCAGGTGGGGGCAACTGTCTGGCTCGACGACGGCAAAATCGGCGCCCGTGTCGTAGGGATCGAGCCGGTAGGGGTGGTGCTGGAGGTGGACAAAGTCGCCCCGCAGGGCAAGAAGTTGCGGGAGGGAAAGGGCCTCAACTTTCCCGACAGCCAGCTCCCGATCCAGCCTCTGACCGAGAAAGATCGCCAAGACTTGGACTTTGTGGTGCAGCATGCCGACCTGGTGGGCTATTCCTTTGTCCAGCAGCCGGCAGATTTGCAGTTGCTGTTTTCTGAGCTGGAGCGGCGCCAGGCCCGGCCCGATCTGGGCTTGATCCTCAAGATTGAAACGCAGCGAGCGGTGCAAAACCTGCCCACTCTGATCGCGGCCGTCGACGGCTGCCGGCCCCTGGGGGTGATGATTGCCCGGGGAGATCTGGCCGTGGAGATTGGCTGGCTGCGCCTGGGCGAGATCCAGGAGGAGCTGCTGTGGATCTGTGAGGCCGCCCATGTGCCGGTGGTCTGGGCCACCCAGGTGCTGGATCAGCTCACCAAGGAGGGCCTGCCCTCCCGGCCTGAGCTTTCCGATGCGGTGATGTCGGCCCGGGCCGAGTGCGTCATGCTCAATAAGGGCCCCTATCTCCTGGAGGCGGTTGCCCTGCTGGACGAGCTGCTGGCCCGCATGCAGGCCCACCAGCACAAAAAAAGCCAACGCCTGCGAGCTTTGTACTCCTGGCGATGAGATGGAGCGGCATCAAAGACGGAACTTCTCCCCCAGGTAATACTTGCGCACCAAGGGATCCGCCGCCAGCTCCGCTGGTGTGCCCTTGGCCAGGATGGCGCCGTCGTTGAGAATATAGGCCCGGTCGGTAATCTCCAGCGTCTCCCGCACGTTGTGGTCGGTAATCAAAACACCGATGCCCCGCTGCTTGAGCTTGGCCACCACCTCTTGAATATCCGCCACCGCAATGGGATCCACCCCCGCGAAGGGCTCATCCAGCAGCAGGAATTTTGGCCCGTGGATCCCGGCTGCCAGGGCGCGGGCGATCTCGGCGCGGCGCCGTTCTCCCCCCGACACCTGCAAACCCAAACTGTGGGCCACATGGGCAATGCGAAACTCCTCCAGCAGGTGGTTGAGCCGCTGCTGCCAGAGGCGGCGAGGCACCCCCGTCTGCTCCATGATCAGCAGCAGGTTGTCTTGAATGCTGAGGCGACGAAAGATGCTCGGCTCCTGAGCCAAGTAGCCGATCCCCAAGCGGGCCCGGCGATGCATCGGCAGATGGGTGATGTCCTGGTCATCCAGCCAGACATGGCCTCGGTTGGGCTGGATCAGGCCGGTCATGATGTAGAAGGTGGTGGTTTTCCCCGCCCCATTGGGCCCCAGCAGCCCCACAACTTCTCCCTGCTGAATGTGCAAGCTGACGTCGCTCACCACCTCACGGCGGCCATAACGCTTACAGATGTTTTCCAGTCGAATCTGCATAGGATCGGCACAGGGTTGCTGTTCGATGCTGACTGATTCTGGAGGGCTAGTTCCACAGAGGCTTCTCTCCCAAGGCTGCCCCGAACTCGACCCCTGATCTAGAGGGGGACGAGCAGAATTGACCACCTGCATGGGAATTGGGAAGATCTTCAGATACGGTTGCCGGATGCCGCAACTGCTCGCGCTGCCCCCGGATGGGATCCCTGGCCTTTCCCATGCTCCGCTGTCCAGCTTGCCATTGGCTCAACCTCGACTCCGATCGTCGCTGTCGCCGCTGCGGTTGCTTCCTGCGTTGTCGCCCTCTCCCCCCCTGGGAAAGCTTGCCCGTTGCCCGGCCCGGCCGGAGGAAACGCCAGCCGAGCCATCCTTCTCGGCTGGCAACCCGCTAGGATTGCGTCTTGGCTGCCTCGGCGATACTTTCGGTTTTGCTGGGACTGGGGCAACTGTCTTGGCATTGGGTGGATCCGCTGCTGAAAGATCCTCCCCCGCCCGGCGATAGCCCACAAGCTCTGGGGCGATAAGGCCACAACGTCATCACACCTTGGGAGCGTCTGTCGATCCACAAAACCAGGCAGATCTGTGCAGTGGCCGAAGCCGGCAGATGCCACTATCATGTGACCAACGCAAAACAACCCCGCTCTGCCGGATTGTCTCAGTCAACTTTTTGTGAGGCTCGGTTACCATGAACTTTCATCTCAAAGCTTCCGCCATTTTGGCCCTGCTGGCCACGACAGCCGTCGCTTCCAATGCCGCCGCCACAACCCCCAACGCCTGCTTCCTGCGCTACCTGCTGGCCTCCAGAACCTGTCCCAATTGCCGGCTGGGATCCCTTGAGCTGAGCAACCTGGATCTGGCAGAGGCTAACCTCCAGGGTGCCGACCTGATCGAGGCCAACCTGGAGCGCACCATCCTCACTGGCGCCGATCTCAGCCAGTCCTACTTGGTGGGAGCCAATCTGCGGCGCGCCCAGTTGCGTGGCGCCGATCTCAGCGGTGCCTACCTGGAGGGAGCGGACTTGCGGGGTGCTGATTTGCGGGGTGCCGATCTCTCTTCTGCCTCCCTGTACGGCGCCGACTTGCGGGGGGCCGATCTGCGCGATGCCAATCTGACCGGGACTGACCTGAGCTTTGCCCGCACCTGGCGCACACGCCTTCAGGGCGCCGTTCGGGAATAGTGCAATCGGCTGGTTGACCACTGCCCGCTTCCCCTCTCCTCCTTGGGAGAGGGGCTGGGGGTGAGGGCCCAGTGCGGATGGCGAGACTCGAACTCGCATGGCAAAGCCACACGCCCCTCAAACGTGCGCGTATACCAGTTCCGCCACATCCGCATTCCAGGTTTAACCATCATAGCGGCAAAAGGGCGGGGCTGTTAAGAGGAGGGGCCATTGCGGTACGGGCTAGTTTAATCTTCTGTCCAAAACCGCTCTGAGAGATACTTATCGGCCCCGTCGCACAAGATGGTCACCACCACGCCGGAGGAGAGCTGACAGGCCACCTGTAGAGCCGCCACCACATTGGCTCCGGCAGAGATGCCCACCAACAAGCCTTCCTCCAAGGCCAAACGCTTGACCATTTTCTGGGCTGCTTCGGTGGAGATCTCGATGTGCTGGTCGGGCAGGGTGGGATCGTAAATCTCGGGCTTGAGAGCAGTGGCCATGTGCTTGAGGCCTTCAAGGCCGTGGAAGGGGGAGTCCGGCTGCATGGCAATGATCTGGATATCGGAGCGGTACTCCCGCAAGCGCCGCCCCACCCCCATGCAGGTGCCGCTGGTGCCTAACCCGGTTACGAAGTGGGTGACCTGTCCCTGGGTTTGCTCCCAGATTTCTACCCCCGTGGTCTCGTAGTGGGCCTGCCAGTTGGCGGGGTTGCTGTACTGGTCGGGATAGAAGTAGAGATCCGGGTTTTCGGCATAGAGGGCGCGGGCTTTCTCGATGGCCCCATCGGAGCCGAGGGCCGGATCCGTGAGCACTACCTCCACCCCGTAGGCGGCGAGGATCTTCTTGCGCTCTGGGCTGGCGTTGGCCGGCAGGGCCAGCTTCACCTTGTACCCCAAAGCTGCCCCGATCCAGGCGTAGGCGATGCCGGTGTTGCCGCTGGTGGCATCCAGGATGATCTTGCCAGGCGTAAGCTTGCCCTCGCGTTCGCCAGCGCGGATCATATTCAGGGCCGGGCGATCCTTGACCGAGCCGCCGGGGTTGTACCACTCTGCTTTGCCATACACTCGCACCGACGGCGGCAGGTCGGCGGTGACCCGCCGCAGGCGAATGAGCGGCGTCCGTCCCACCAGCTCGATGGGGCTATCGACCGCAGGGGGCAAGGGGCGAGAAGAAAACACGGTTGGATACAAGGGGGATCCCTCGCTAGATAAGCACTGGGCTGGACAACCATTGCTCATCTTATCCCGGTGTTTATCGGCTCTTGCCGGCTTTTTCTGGCCCTCTCCGCGCTTCCCCGAAAACCTCTGGCTAGACTCTAAGATGGGGGTAGGGAAGCACGAGTTCTGGACAGCGGCGTGATGCGGAGGGGCATGGCAGAAATCGGCATTGTAACCGCGCAACAATTTGACCGCCGGCGAGGCCAGATCCATGTTTACGACGGCGAGGGCAAGGGCAAGTCGCAGGCGGCGCTAGGGGTTGTGCTGCGTTCCATTGGGCTGGGGATTGAAAACTCGGCCCCCAGCCGGGTGTTGCTGGTGCGGTTTCTCAAGGGGCCGGGCCGCACCTATGCCGAGGATGCCGCGATTGCCGCTCTGCAGCGCGGCTTCCCCCACCTTATCGATCAACTGCGCACGGGGCGAGGAGAGTTCTTCGGCCCCGACGAGATCACTAAGTTTGACCGCCAAGAGGCCCGCCGCGGCTGGGATGTGGCCAAGGGGGCGCTGGCGTCGGGGTTCTACTCGGTGGTGGTGCTGGACGAGCTAAACCCGGTGCTGGATCTGGGCCTGCTGCCTGTGGACGAGGTCGTCAGCACCCTCAAGCAAAAGCCAGAGGAAATGGAGGTCATCATCACCGGCCGGGGCGCCCCTAAGGAAATTATCGACCTAGCAGATTTGCACTCGGAAATGCGCAGCGTGCGGCGGGCGGCGGATCCCCAGGACGGCCAGCCCCTCCTCAGCGGCATCGAGATCTATACCGGCAACGGCAAGGGCAAGTCCACCAGCGCTCTGGGCCGGGCTCTGCAGGCCATTGGGCGCGGCATCAGCAAAGATCTCTCCCACCGCGTCCTGATTATGCAGTGGCTAAAGGGGGGAACGGGCTACACAGAAGATGCGGCCATTCGGGCTTTGCGAGAGAGCTATCCCGATCTAGTAGATCACCAGCGCTGCGGCCGCGACGCCATCGTTTGGCGGGGCAAGCAGCAGGAAATCGACTACGTGGAGGCGGAGCGGGGCTGGGAGCTGGCACGGGCGGCCATCGCCTCTGGGCTTTACAAGACCATTATTCTGGACGAGCTCAACCCAACGGTGGATCTGGAGCTATTGGATGTGGAGCCGATTGTTGAGGCTTTGCTGCGCAAGCCACGCGATACGGAGATCATCATCACAGGGCGCTGCCATGCGCCTTTGCCCTACTTTGAGCTGGCCTCTGTCCATTCGGAAATGGTGAGCCACAAGCATTATGCCGAACAGGGGGCCGATCTGCGGCGCGGGGTGGACTATTGAGCAGGGTGGCGATGCTGGATCAACTCCTGCAGCAAAGCGGGTTCCCCGACGCGAGGGCGCTGGCGCAGGTCTTGCTTGGCCTTTTCCAGACGGAGGTGTGGGTGGAGGGCAAGGAGCGGGTTCCCCAGGGCCCCCTGCTGGTGGTGAGCAACCATCGCAGCTTTTTGGATGCGCCGGTGCTGATTGCTGGGCTGGATCGACCGATTCGTTTTGCCTGCCACTACTACCTATCGCAAGTGCCCCTCTTGCGGGAGGTTGCCTTGGCCCTGGGTTGTATCCCCCTCCAGCAGGGATCAGGGCCGCAGCTTGCCTTTTTTCGCCAGGCGCAGGCCACTCTGGCGGCAGGCGGAGGGGTGGGGATCTTCCCGGAAGGGGCGGAGCAGATTACTCGCGAGACCTCGCCCCAAGAGCTGGGCTGGTTTCAGCCGGGCTTTGCCCATCTGGCCTTGGCTGCTGGCGTGGATCCCCTGCCGATCCTGCCGGTGGCCGTGTGGGCGCAGGAAGAGTGGCGGGCGATGGATATTCCCATGGCTTTTTTCCGCTGGTTTGATCCCACGGAGCCCAGGTTTCAGCGGCCGGGGGGGCATCCGGTGGTGATCTACCGTCAGGTGGTGGTTCGAGTGGGATCCCCTCTTTGGGTAGGGGGAGCAGGGCGCTCTACCTGCCGCCAGGAGCGGCTGCAGCTAATTCAGGAGTTGACGGCAGCCGCTCGCGAACAGGTGCGCTTGGGGTTGGCAAGGAGATGGAAACATTGAAGGGCAAGCCCATTGCCTCTAGTCCAAGCCGCCAGAAGCGGCCCTTGCTGCTCTATTTGCCGGGTATGGATGGCACCGGCAAATTGTTTTACCGGCAGGCACAGGCTCTGCAAGCCGAGTTTCACGTCCGCCCTTTGAGCTTAAACCACCCCGCAGCAGGGCAGAGCTGGGAGAGCCTGGCCGATTGGGTGGGATCCCAGCTGGACGAGGGAGCCTACCTGTGTGGCGAGTCCTTCGGAGCTTGCCTAGCCCTGGCTGTGGCTGCCCAGCAGCCGGAGCGCTGTCGCGGCCTGATTCTGGTTAATCCGGCCTCGTCGCTGCGGCGCCGGCCCTGGTGGTGGGCAGGTCATGTTCTCCTGCCTTTTTTGCCGCCGGCGCTCTACCACCAGATGGCGGAGCGGGGGCTGGGATTTTTGGCGGAGCTAAGCCAAATGGAGCCGCCGGATCGGGAGCGGCTGCGCCAGGCCGTTCACAGTGTTGAGCCCACGGTGGCCGCCCAGCGCCTGGCCTTGCTGGGATCGTTTGTCGTGGAGGAGCTGCCCCTGGAGTCGATGACCCTGCCGACGTTGCTGGTGGCGGGGGGGCGGGATCGCCTCCTGCCCTCGGTGCAGGAGGTGCAGCGTCTGGCGGAGCGACTGCCCCAGGCCCAGGTGGAGATCTCGCCTTTGAGCGGCCATGCCTGCCTTCTGGAGCGGCAGATGAACCTGCGGCGCTACTTGCTCAAGCCCGATGGGGTTTTTGCCCCGCTACTGCTTAATTCCGCTCCAGCGCATTGAGCAGGGAGAGGGATCCCCCCAAGTTTTCGATTCGCTCTTGGCAGGAGGGATCTTGTCCTTCTCGATCCAGCCAAAGGGCCCTCAAGCCTGCTGCCTTGGCCCCTTGATAGTCTTCGCGGCGGCTGTCGCCGATGTGCCAGGCAGCGGCGGGCGGGATCCCCTGGGCCGCCAGGGCAGCTTGGAAGATGCGGGGATCGGGCTTGGCATAGCCCACCTGGGTAGAGAGAGTAAGGCTGGAAAAATAGCCCCCTAGCCCCAGCGCCTGCAGCACCCTGGGCAGGCGGCTGTCGAAATTGGAGATCACCCCCAGCCGGATCCCTTCCTGTTGCAGAACCTGCAGAACCGGCAGCGTCTCGGGATAGAGCTCCCAGGGATCCGACGTGGCAAAATACTCGAAAAGGCGGGCAAAAAACGCTGCAAAGCGCTCCTCCCCAAAGGCAGTAAGGGATCCCTCCACCTGGGCAAAGGTCTGGCGCACCACTTGATGCCACCAGGCCCGCTCCCACTCTTCTAAAAGGGATCCCGTCAAGCCCACGCGGGCGGGTGGCGGAGCACTGGCAAAAGCTTGGGCAAAGGCGCGATCCAACGCCTGCGGATCCACCGCCACTCCATACGCTGCTGCCACCTGGCTGTAGGCCTGGCCGACGCTGCCCCGCACCCGAAACAGCGTGCCCACGGCATCGAAGAAGATTACCCTCGGTCTCACTGCTGGCTCTCGTAGCGGGCGTAGGCATCCACAATCCGCTGCACCAGGGGGTGGCGTACCACATCCCGCTGGTCAAAGTAGCAAAAGGCAACCCCCTCTACCCCCGCCAGGATGCGCTCTGCAGCCGCCAGGCCCGACAGGCGATGCTTGCCCAGATCCGTTTGGGTGAGATCCCCGGTAACCACCATGCGGGAGCGGAAGCCCAGCCGCGTGAGGGCCATCTTCATCTGCTCCGGGGTGGTGTTTTGGGCCTCGTCCAAGATGATGAAAGCGTTGCTGAGGGTACGCCCCCGCATGTAGGCCAGCGGCACCACCTCGATGACTCCCTGGGCCATAAGCTGGGGCAGCTTGGCCGGGTCGATAAACTCGAACAGGGCATCGTAGAGAGGCCGCAGATAGGGATCTACCTTTTCCACCAGATCCCCTGGCAAGAAGCCCAGCTTCTCCCCTGCCTCTACCGCTGGTCGCGTCAGGATCAAACGCTCGTACTCGCGGTTTTGCAGGGCTGTGATGGCCACAACGGCAGCCAGATAGGTTTTCCCGGTGCCTGCCGGCCCGATGCCGAAGCAGAGATCGTGGGTGCGAATGGCTTGTACGTACTCCTGCTGGCGAGGCGTTTTGGGCCGAATGAGCTCTCCCTTGCGGGTGCGAGCCAAAACCCCTGCCTGCACTTGCCGATAAACCTCAGCTTCTTGGTTGGAGAGAGCACGGAAGGCTTGTTCAGCATCGACTGCTGTTACAGGGTGCCCGGCTTGCCAAAGGGGTTTTAGCAATTCTAGCCACTGCCGCACCTGCTGCCGCTGTTGAGGTGTTCCCCTCAGATAGAGATCCTGCCCTCGCAGGGTAACCGAGGCGCCGCTGCAGCGGCTAATCCACTTCAAGTTAGACTCCTGCACGCCCGCCAGGGACATGGCCTGTCGGGGACTTGACAAAGAGATGATCTCGAGATCGGTGACAGCGGAGGAAGTCAAGTGGTTGTGCATGCCGTGGGCGCCGTGCACCCTAAGACCTGTTGAGACCTGTGATGGCGATCCTATCAGAAGCTCCGGCTAAAGCGCTCCAGGTTCTGGCCAGCCTCGGCAAAAGGCTTCTCGGACAGCAGAGTCCGAGTGTTCTAGGACACCCATCGGGAAAACTTGCCCTCCTCGAGTTCAAGGTTCAGCTTTTGCTAGCAACGGAGTTAAAAATATTGCAAGAAACCTTTTTCTTCTGAAATAGTCGTTAGTCATCAAGTAGAGCTAGTTTAGCCCGGAGGAGGCACAGCCTCTCGGTACGTTCCGCCATTCATGTCGTCGCGTTATATAAGGAAAAGGCATTGGGATCTGCTTTTTCAGCATTTTTGGTAAAAATTTGAAAAAGTCCGATCCGCTCTTTGAGTAACTTGGGTAACCTGGATTTGCTAGAGCTAGCAGGAGAAGGAATTTCCCAGAGAGAGCTTTACGAGAATCTAGAGTTGTTTTTTATCAGCTTGCCTTAAAACTTCTTAAGGCTTCACAATCACAATCTTGCCTTGCAAGGAAACAAGGAGAGAGCAATGTCTACCCAATTGGTTACGCCCGCTACGTTAGAGCTTCTGCAAGTGGATTTGACGCAAGTCCCTCCAGAGATTACCTGTGATGGCAGCGACTTGGACTGGAGCCAAGCCGTGGTGATCGAGGGCAGTCAGCCCCAAGAGGAAAATTTGCAGGGCTGGATTGCCTTCTGTGGCCTGCGGGTTAACCACGAGGCCGGCAATGTCCTGTACTGGCAAGGGCAGCCGCTGCGGGCCAGCCGCATTCGCTTTTTCGTAAGAAATGTAGCCTGGCGCTATGGCTTCTCTTTCTCCACTAGCATTCGCTCCCCTCTCGGCAAAGGGATCCCCACGCCTTCGGAGTGGCGCTACCCCGGTCTTTGCCGCTACGGCCTGGTGCTGTTCCAGCCCAACGCCCGGTTGGTGGCCCGGCAGGTCTGGGAATCCTCGCCGGAGCAGCCGCAAGAGGTGGATCTGGATCCCAACTTGGATATCGCCTTCAACGTCAATGACGCCAAGGGCAGCTACGGCGACAACAGCGGCAGCTTCGATATCTATGTGCAGGTGGTGAACTGAGCTGCAGCAGGGATCCCGCTCGAGAACAGTTGCCGGGTGGGATCCCATCTTCTACAATAGGTGAACCGGCGGCTGGATCCCAGCTTGCTGAGGTCTCTGCCGCTCTGGAGAGGTGGCTGAGTGGTCGAAAGCGGCTTCCTGCTAAGAAGTTACGGGGCCCAAAAGCTCCGTCGAGGGTTCGAATCCCTCCCTCTCCGTTGTTGTGGCCAGTTCCTAGCCGCCCTTGCCGGTGGTGGAGGGCACCCATGGGTCAGGCGTGGCTGCTGAGTCAGTGGGGGGTGGCGCTCTGGCTCAATCTGGCCTTGGTGGCGCTGGCCCTGCTGAGCCCCCAGAAGGCGCTGACGCGAGCTGGGGTTCTCCACGCGGGCCTGCTGGGCCTGTTGGTGTGGGGGGGCCTGGGAGGGCGGGGTTACCTGGTCGTAGCCGCCTATTTTTTAGTCGGCACCGCCGTAACCAAGCTGGGGATCCGCCGCAAGCAGGCCCAGGGGATCGCCGAAAAGCGAGAGGGGGCGCGAGGGCCGGAAAATGTCTGGGGATCTGCCCTGACGGGAGCTGCCTGTGCGGTGGGATATGCGCTTTTTGCCCATCCCCTCTGGTGGTTGGGGTATAGCGCCAGCTTCGCCGCCAAGTTGGCCGATACCGTCAGCAGCGAGGTGGGAAAAGCCTACGGACGTCAGACCTTTTTGATCACCACCTTGCAGCCGGTGCCAGCAGGCACTGAGGGAGCCGTCAGCCTGGAGGGATCCCTGGCGGGGGTGGCGGCAGCAGGAGGGATGGCCGCCTTGGCCTGGGGCATTGGCGGAGAATGGGTGGGAGGGAATCTCCTATGGTTGGGAATCTGCTGGCTGGCCGGGATCCTGGCCACTTTGGCAGAAAGCTGGATGGGGGTGGTGTTGCAGCCTCGCTTGGCTTGGATGAGCAATGAAGTGGTGAACGGCATTCAAACGACCCTAGCAGCTCTTTTAGCAGTGGGTCTGGGGGCGCTTTTGGGGATCGGATCCTAAAAAGATGCCCAAGCGCTCCGCGCCGCTGCCCTCACCCCCAGCCCTTCTCCCTCTGGGAGAGGGGAGTTAGAGCGTTGCGTAGCAATAACGAGGCAAAGAACCGTTTCGTTGCTGTTTGAAATGACTGTATTTTTGAGATTGAGAATGGCGCCGTTGCCATTGGGAATGGCTATGCAAAGCAAGAAAATAAAGAGGGAGAAGCTCTCCCTCTGCGCCGATTGGCTGGGAACTAGACCGATTGCTCTGGACCTCTCCTAGCGCAGGCCGCTGGGCTTGTAAACCAAGAAGCTGAGCACCTGGCACTGCTTAATGTTGTCGAAACCCACCACACGGATGAAGCAATTGGGGTAGGCGCTGCGGCAGGCCTGTACCTCGGTCAGCACCTCCTGGGGAGAAGTGGCGCTGAACAGGGGCAATTTCCACAGCGTCCAGTAGTGGTCGGTGGGCTGCGAAGACTCGTTGAATTCGATGGCAGGAATGTAGCCTTGATCCAAGATGTACTGCACCTGCTTGAGGATCTGCAGATCCGTCATCGGAGGCAAGTAGGAAAAAGTTTCGTAGCGGCGCTCTTTCGGCAAGGTTTGCATGACTGAAGTTACTCCGTTTCAGGTGTAGGGTTCTGAAGAGGGGATCCCGCTTCCGGGTGCGTGGCCAGCGGGGATCCCGCTGCTGAGGTAAGCCGTTCCAGGTGGCTACGGCGGTGTTCCATGTTGGCTTGCTGGATGCCGGTCTTGGCCATCTCCGGCAAGTAGTCCACCACCTCCGCCGCAATGTGCTCGCGAACGGTCATGATGCGATAGGCCAGGTCAGGACGCTCTGCCAGCAAAGCCCGCAGGTAGGTTTCCCCCTCCTGAAGGTTTTGCCGAGCCGAGAACTGCTGCAGCCACAGGGCCCTGGGAGGATCCGTCTCGCTCAGTTGGGCCAGCACCGTGCGCATTGCCTGATAGGTCAGGTAGCTGATCAAGGTTTTGGCCGTATCTTTGGCGATCTGTTTCAGATCCATGGCCAGTCCAGGGGTAAGCCGAAGCAGCGGGGCAAGAGAACTCTGGGGATCCCTTGCCCCCGGCAGATCTCTAGAGCGTATCGACGGGCTTGAACTCGAACTTGATCTCCTTCCACAGCTCGCAGGCAGCCGCCAGTTCCGGCGACCACTTGGCCGCTTCGCGGATGATCTCGTTGCCCTCACGGGCCAGATCCCGACCCTCATTGCGGGCCTGGATACAGGCTTCTAGGGCCACCCGGTTGGCAGTGGCGCCTGGCGCGTTCCCCCAGGGGTGTCCCAGGGTTCCGCCACCAAACTGCAGCACCGCGTCGTCGCCGAAGATCTCCACCAGCGCCGGCATGTGCCAGACGTGAATGCCACCGGAGGCCACCGGCATCACCCCAGGCATGGAGGCCCAATCTTGGGTGAAGAAAATGCCGCGGGAGCGGTCGGCCTCCACGTAGTTTTCCCGCATGAGATCCACAAAGCCCATGGTGATGGCGCGGTCGCCCTCCAACTTGCCCACCACCGTACCGGCATGCAGGTGGTCGCCGCCGGACATGCGCAAGCACTTGGCCAGCACCCGGAAGTGGATGCCGTGGTTTTTCTGGCGGTCAATCACGGCATGCATGGCGCGGTGAATGTGCAGCAGGATGCCGTTGTCGCGGCACCACTTGGCCAAGCTGGTGTTGGCGGTAAATCCGGCAGTCAGGTAATCGTGCATGATGATGGGGGCACCGATCTCCTTGGCAAACTCCGCCCGCTTGAACATCTCCTCACAGGTGGGCGCCGTCACGTTCAGGTAGTGCCCCTTGATCTCGCCAGTCTCTGCCTGCGCCTTGTGGACAGCCTCCATCACAAAGAGGTAGCGATCCCGCCAGCGCTGGAAGGGCTGGGAGTTGATGTTTTCGTCGTCTTTGGTGAAGTCCAACCCGCCCCGCAGCGCCTCGTACACGGCCCGTCCGTAGTTTTTGGCGGAAAGGCCCAGCTTGGGCTTGATGGTGCAGCCCAGCAGCGGACGGCCGTACTTGTTCAACTTGTCCCGCTCCACCTGAATGCCGTGGGGAGGGCCCTGGAAGGTCTTCAGGTAGGCCACCGGGATCCGCACATCCTCCAGCCGCAACGCTTTCAAGGCTTTGAAGCCAAAGACGTTGCCTACAATCGAGGTGAGCATGTTGGTGACCGAGCCTTCCTCGAACAGATCCAGCGGGTAGGCGACGAAGCAGAAGTATTGATTCTCTTCGCCCGGGACCGGCTCGATGTCGTAGCAGCGGCCCTTGTACCGATCCAAGTCGGTGAGCAGATCCGTCCACACGGTTGTCCAGGTGCCGGTCGAAGATTCAGCCGCCACAGCCGCCCCGGCCTCTTCGGGGGGAACGCCCGGCTGAGGAGTAACCCGGAAACAGGCCAAGACGTCGGTATCCTTGGGCGTGTAATCGGGCGTGTAATACGTGAGTCGGTAATCCTTTACGCCGGCTTGATAGCCCTTTTTGGTTTGGGTTGCTGAGTAGGCCACGTTGATCTCCCTCTAAACGAATCACAAAACCAGAAAATGCCATTCACGGATGCAATCAAGAGGCAAAACTCAGGGCCAAAACCACAGACCACCGAGTTTTCGTGAATGAACTCGCCTCACAACTGTGAGGCCCTACTTGGGCTTCGAGACAGTCTTCATCCAAGCGGATGTAAAGTCCTAAACCCTCCTTTTCAAGCGCTGCCAATCGCTAGCCTCAACCGCCTGGATTTTGGAAATCCAGTGGCGAGATTTCTATACACTGTCTAGGCTAGAACTTTGACAAACACAAGCCTACATTGGTTTAATCCTAAGCTATCATCCGCAAAGACAGGCTGATCGTTACTTTCTTTATGAGTTCGATTAGTTTGATTAAAGTAAGCCCCCTTGGTTGGCGCCGAAAATATAGATTTCTTTGGCTTTCTTAATATCCCTGGGTGGGATCCCTGGAAAAGGCAAAAGCTCCCTTGAGAAGGGAGCTGGGTGGGTTTGTCTGCAGCGGCCAGAGGGGCTAAGAAACGGCGGCCAAGGATGGTTGGGGTCTCCTGGTGATCACCTGGTCGATGAGGCCGTATTCTTTGGCCTGCTCTGGAGTCATAAAGTTGTCGCGGTCGGTATCGCGCTCGATGCGCTCCAGGGGCTGGCCAGTGTGGTAGGCCAGCAGGCTGTTGAGACTGTTTTTGATAAAGAGGATCTCTTTAGCCTGAATCTCGATATCGGTGGCTGGCCCCTGGGCTCCACCGAGGGGTTGGTGAATCATGATGCGGGCGTGGGGAAGGGCAATGCGTTTGCCTTTGGCACCTCCTGCCAGCAAAAAGGCTCCCATGCTGGCGGCCAAGCCAATGCAGATGGTGGAGACATCCGGCTGAATGTGCTGCATGGTGTCGTAGATGGCCATACCGGCATAGACGGAGCCGCCGGGAGAGTTGATGTAGAGGTAAATATCTTTCTCGGGGTCTTCAGATTCCAGGTAGAGCATCTGGGCCACGATCAGGTTGGCAATGTCGTCGTCCACCTGGGTGCCCAAGAAGATGATCCGATCCCGCAATAGACGCGAGTAGATATCAAAGGCGCGCTCGCCGCGTGCAGATTGCTCAATAACGGTGGGAATCATGCCAGTCCAAGCGATGGGTTGTTACTTTTTAGTGTAGTGTAAGCCACTGGACGGCTGCTCCGCCTAGGACGGTTTGCCGCCCTGAGGCTGTGCTGCGTTGCTCGGAGCCAGCAGCCTGTAAAGTTGACAGCTTGAGGCCTAGCATGGATGTGATCCCGGATGAACCCCTCGTGATTGCCGGCTTGCTGGGCCTGGCTCTGCTGGGGATTTTGATCCTGAACTTGGCAGAACGGGACTCGGGAGACGCCGACTAGGAGAGGACATAAGTTTAAGTTGACAAAATTACACCTCTCTCTTTACAATCAGAATCGCGTCATTTCTGGGATGCCCCCATCGTCTAGAGGCCTAGGACACATCCCTTTCACGGATGCGACAGGGGTTCGAATCCCCTTGGGGGTATGAAGGCCGGTGACAAGTGTTGGAGGGGGAAGGTGCTCGGGAGGCGCCTTGAGTCTAGCTTAGCTTCGGCTAGGCCCAAAGGGCCGTAGGCTAGGCTTCTCATCCAACTGCATGGGAATCAACTGCTGGCAGCTAGAGCTTCTGCCGGCGCGGCAGCAGCAACCAGATCGTCTTTGATCAGCTCTGCCAGATCCTGGAGTTGGCGAATGGCTTCTGCCCCTTCTAACTTCATTAGCTCCCGGTCATCCCGCATCTCCGTCCAACTGATGGAGCATTCGGAAACCAAAAAGCGAATCAAGTGCCCCTCCCGTAAGCTGACCATGAAGGAGGCGCTCTCAAATGAGGTGCCGCAGGTGTAGCAAGAAGCCGGGTAGCCCCGCTTCTCCAAAACAATGGCCAGAGCCTGCAAACTCATCACCAGGTCTTGAACGTAGCTGCGGTATTGTTCCGCCAACCGTGCGAACATCACACTCCTCCCATAGCGAGTTGGCCCATCGGGGCGCGTTCTAGTAATTTATGCCTAGTCACTTAGAGTCATATCTAGCATAACGATCGACAAATCCTCAAGAAAGGGATCCGTTTAGCATCTCTCCAGAGACTAAGCAAGACTACTGAAGGCCAAATAGCATGCTAGGCAAAGTCTAAGGCAGGAGGATGTTGTATTTAACACTCCTCTCAGAACAGACATTAAAGTTTACCCTAATTCAAAACTCTTGCCCGCTGGGATCCGATCCCTGCCGAGAACCGGTCAGTTTTCCTTTGGCGGGGCTTGGGCCTTGATCCCGAAGTGCTTTATCGGTGAAGATTTTGCCCACCCTTTGGCCAGGACGATTGTGGCACGTCTAGAAAGGGTTGACCCGTTTGCGAGGTCAAGTGGGCTAGGTCTTACAGACGGATGGAGGTAGGATAGGTTCCCGAGGAATTGTGGTGGGAAAAGGCTGAGGAATATCACGGATAACTAGAGGGAAACACTCGATGCTGTGGCCCGGGGATTGGGAAGAAGGGAGACTGATTGCTCAAAGAGTCTCAAAGCAGTTGGGGATCGCTGAAGCCTGCTATCGGAGCGGATTTTGAACCCTGAATGGCGATCTTTTCACTGATCTGCTTTGAATCTGCTTCCAGAGCAGGGCGGCAGCTTTTTTAGACAATTGCCGGAAAGCGGCTAAGGCGGACGCAGCAACGGGAGACTGGGGCTGCATCGCTGCTTTATTTTAAGCGGGATCAGGAGCGCCTTGAGCAATTCTTAAGAAATTCTGGAGTAGCCGCACTGCCAGATCGGGACGGGATCCCCAGTGAAGGTGCAGATAGGAGGCGTGCAGGCGCTGGCCGGCCCAGCCTTCCCGGTGGGGCGGGGATCCCCAGCTGTAGATTGGGCTGGGGGAGGTGGGGGTGCTGCGGGAGCGGTGAAATTCGTGCCCGCGTAGGCGATCCCCGGCCTCGACCAGCAGGGTGGGGCGCAAAACAGTGGCCTCGCGGTAGCCCAGACACAGCCGGCTGCCCATGTCCACCGTGATGGGCAGCAGCCCGGCCATGGGGTAGGTCTTTCCCTGCAAATCGGTGAGAGATCGTCCCAGCACCATCAGTCCGCCGCATTCGGCATACAGGGGTGGGTGGGCGGGCGGCGGTGGCTGTCGGGCTATTTTCTCAGAGAGGGTGGCGGCAAACAGTTCTGGGAACCCGCCCCCCAAGAGCAGGCCGTCGCAGGGATCCGGCGGCCACAGCCCCACCTGCAGGGGAGAGTACGCCAGCAGCTCGGCGCCACAGGCCCGCAGCAAGTCCAAGTTGTCGGCGTAGTAGAAGTTAAAGGCGGCGTCTTGGGCCACCCCTACCCGAACCCGTTCACGGTGGCGGGACGGAGTCCTTTCCGCGAGAGAGGGGATCCCTGGCCATAGCTCTCCTGCTGCCGGGGGAAGCGTTCGAATCAGCGGCAGCAGCTTGTCCCAATTCAGGTGCTGCTCGGCCAGGTCGGCCCAGGCCTCCTGCCAGTGGGGGAAGTGATCCAGCTCTGAGACGGGCACCAGCCCCAGGTGGCGGCTGGGCAGGCGCAGATCCTCACGGCGGGGCAATTGGCCCAAAACCGGGATCCCTACCGCTGCCGCCGCTTGCTGTAAAATCTGGCCGTGCCGCTCCGAGGCCACCTGGTTGAAAATGACGCCGGCGATGGCCAGGCCGGGATCGAAGCGGCTCAGGCCGTAGAGCAAAGCGGCCACTGTCATTCCCATGCCGCTGCCGTCGATGACCAGCACCACGGGGATCCCCAGCAGGCGGGCCACATGGGCGCTGCTGGCAAAAAAGGGCTCCGTTCTGCTCGTGGGATCTGGCGGGGATGCGGGCGCCCGCCCATCGAAGAGGCCCATCACCCCCTCTACAATTGCCCCATCTTTGCCCTGGCAGTGGTGGCGAAAGCAGCGCTGCACAAAGTTCTCATCGGTTAAAAAGGGATCCAAGTTACGACAGGGGATCCCGCTCACCGCCGTGTGGAACAGGGGATCGATGTAGTCAGGCCCCACCTTGAAGGGCTGGATGCGCAGGCCCCGCCGCCGCAGGGCGGCCAACAGAGCCAACGTGACGGTGGTCTTGCCGCTGCCGCTTGTGGCTGCCGCCAGCAGAATGGCCATCTTGCCCCACCCAAGGACTAGAACTCGATGCCGATTTGCGCTTTGATCCCTTGGTCGCGAAAGGGATGCTTGATCAAGGTCATCTCGGTAACCAAGTCGGCCCGCTCGATCAGGCCTGCCGGCGCGCCCCGCCCAGTTAGGATCACGTGCACTCGCTCCGGTTTCTCGGCCAGGCCGGCCAACACCTGCTCCAGGGAGAGATACCCCAGCTTGAGGGCAACATTGATCTCATCGAGGAGCACCAGGTGGTACTCGCCGCTGCTGAACAGCTCCCGCCCCTTTTCCCAGGCCGCCTGCGCGTGGGCGATATCCCGCTCCCGATCCTGAGTTTCCCAGGTAAAGCCCTCCCCCATGGCGTAAAAGGCAATTTTCCCCAGCTCCAGCTCGGGATGGGCGGCCAACTTGCGCAACAATTTGGCTTCGCCCGGATCCCAGGCCCCCTTGATAAATTGCACCACCCCCACCGATAACCCTTGGCCGAGGGCACGGAAGAGGGTGCCGAAGGCCGCTGTGCTCTTGCCCTTGCCCTGCCCCGTATAGATGATCACCAAGCCCTTGTCGTCGCGCATGCTCGCCAGGCGCTGCCGCTGGATCTGCTGGCGGCGTTGCATCCTTTGGCGGTGTCGCCGGTTTTGTTCGGCTTCCGGCTCGGGGGCCGAGGTGGGCAGGGATCCGGGCGTTTCCGGCAGGGGAGAGGGGGGCATGGCTATGGAGGGTTGGGAAGCCGCAGGAGGGGTCTGGCAGGCCGAAGTTTTCGCTCAGCAGACTGCTCTTCATCCTAATCTGGCTTTCAGGTTTTCAGGTTTCAGGAGAGTTGGGGCAGATGGGTTAGGATCCCTGTCAAGCCAGAAGTTGGGTTTTGCTGCATACTCATCCCCAATTGGGCTGGGATCATGAAAGAGCCGGCTGCCGCTTTTCGAGATAGCCTGCTGATGTACTCTTTCATCTGGGCCGTGCTGGCGATAGGGTGTTTTCAAGTCTTGCCACGCCTGGAAATTGCCTCTGCTGCCCAGTTGCAGCCGTGGCTGGGGCCCGCCTATCTGGCTGGGCTGGGTGGATCCCTGTTGGCGGCTTTGGGATCGATGTTGGCCGTCTTGGCAGAAACAGCCGCGGGCGCTGCCAGCAAAAGACACCTGCATCGCCTAGCTTGGGCGCTGGGGACGGTCGGTTTTCTCGGCGTCCTCTTTCCCTTGGGCTTGGCCAGCGTCTTTTTTCTCAGGGCCGCCCAGTCCACCGACTGGTGGCAGAAGCTGTTGGACTGAGGCTCACTCAGCAACCATTTTTTTGACAAATGCGTCGAGGTTAGGGGTACGATAAGGACAAGTTCCGTTCTTTATCCAGAGCAGACTGAGGGATCAGGCCCAACGAAGCTGCGGCAACCGGCGGAAGCCTCCGCTACGGTGCCAACTCCTGCGGTTAGTCAGTAACCGAAAGATAAAGGAATAAAGCTTTCTCTAGAGGACAGTCCTCTTGCCAGGGGGACTTTTCTGACGACTTCGCCCTTTAGCGCTTCCCAATAGCTCTGGTTGCAGCAGCGGAGCGAGGCTCTATTGCTTCGGCGGCAAAGTCCTCGGTGCGATACGGCGCTCTTGCTCCTGCGTCGGCCACGGCCTAGGTCTGTTCTTCTGCTCGGCTGAGGTGGAAGGGATCCCTGCTCAGGCCGGCGGATGATGAACGGCAGCAGCAGGCTCTGCTTTCTGGGCAGTTCTTGGTTGTATCTGTTTCGTCTTAAGGAGAGGTTCGTTGTCCAAGTCGTTTTTGTTTTCCTCAGAGTCGGTGACAGAAGGGCACCCCGACAAAATTTGCGACCAGATCTCTGACGCCATCGTGGATGCCCTCTTGACGGCGGATCCCTTAAGTCGAGTGGCGGCAGAGGTGGTGGTGAATACAGGCATGGTGATCCTGACCGGGGAGATCACCTCGCAGGCGCATGTCAACTTCACCCGACTGGTGCGGGACAAGGTGGCCGAAATTGGCTATACCGACGCCAAGAACGGCTTCTCTGCAGAAAGCTGCGCGGTGTTGGTGGCTTTCGATGAACAATCCCCCGACATCGCCCAGGGGGTGAACTTGGCTCTGGAAAGTCGCACATCTCAGGAAGATGAATTCGACTTGATCGGGGCCGGGGATCAGGGCTTGATGTTTGGCTTCGCCTGCGACGAAACCCCCGAGTTGATGCCACTGCCCATCAGCTTGGCCCACCGCCTCAGCCGCCAGTTGGCCGCGGTTCGCAAAAACGGCACCCTGCCCTACCTGCGTCCGGATGGCAAAACGCAGGTGACTGTAGCCTATGAGGAGGGGCGGCCGGTGGGCATTCACACCCTGCTGATCTCTACCCAGCACACGCCGACCATCGGTGCCATTACAGAAGAGGCAGCGGTGCAGGAGCGGATCCGCGCCGATCTCTGGGAGGCGGTGGTGCAGCCGGTGTTTGCCGAGCTGCCCATCAAACCCGATAGCAACACCCGCTTCCTCACCAATCCCACCGGCAAGTTCGTCATCGGCGGACCCCAGGGGGATGCCGGCCTGACCGGACGCAAGATCATCGTCGATACCTACGGCGGCTATTCCCGCCACGGGGGCGGGGCCTTCTCCGGCAAGGATCCCACCAAGGTGGATCGCAGCGCCGCCTATGCCGCCCGCTATGTGGCCAAGAACATCGTGGCCGCCGGCCTGGCGCAAAAATGCGAGGTGCAGGTCAGCTACGCCATTGGGGTGGCTCGTCCCATCAACCTTTTGGTGGAAACTTTTGGCACCGGCCGCATCCCCGATGAAGCTCTGCTGCGGCTGGTGCAGCGCCACTTCGACCTGAGGCCGGCGGCCATTCTGGCGCAGTTCCAACTGCGAGAGTTGCCCCGCCAAAGGGGAGGGCGCTTCTATCAAAACGTGGCGGTCTACGGGCACTTCGGGCAAACCCATCTGGATCTGCCCTGGGAGCGCACGGATAAGGCTGCCCTGCTGCGGGAGGAAGCTTTCGCCGGGGCGACCGCCATCCTAGGCTAGGGGGATCAAGGGGGACAGGCTGGGCTCAATGCCTGCCCTGGTGCAGTTGCTCGACAAGTGGGATAGCTCCGGCAGGATAGGCTGTGCACAGCCAGTTCACTGCCGCCGTGGAGCCTGGCGTCGAGAACTCCCGCTCAGCCCTGATAGGCTATGGCGGGAGCTTGACCTTCAACGCCAGTCTTGACTAGACCTGACACTCCTATCCCCCATCCCGCCAAGCTCTGCTGGGGTGGGAGCAGGCCGGAGTTTGTGATGGCAAGGATCCCTGAGGCAAAATCGCAAACTCACCCAGGCTGCCCTTGGGATGGCTGGTCAGGATCCACAGGGTCGGCAAGCTGCAGCTCCAAAGTTACCAAAAGCTCCGTCCCACCAGCGCGAGCCGCCGAGGAGGTCGGCGGGGCAGGATGAACATGAACGAGCAGGTGGCGCAGCTTGGGCGGGAGATCCTGCAGCTCATCCAACAACAAGTCGAGAGAAATGGCCGATTCTCCGGAGAAGAGGGATCCTCTCCTGAGCGGGGCTGGGAGCGGTGAGGGAGGGCGGGCAAAAGAGCTGGCGGCAGTCGAGACCAAAGACCGGATCAGCTCCTGTTGTTCCCGCCACAGGGATTGGCTGATTTCGGGGGGAAAGGTGAGGTGAGGAGCGCCACGGCGCTGCCAGAGGCGGAGGATCTGTTCCACAGAGGTGGCCTTGTAGCGACCCTGGTAGAGGGCTTCCAGCAGGGCCGCCGGGATCCAAGAGGCTGGGAACTGTTTGCTCCAGCGCTCCACCCAGGCCTGACTGGCTTGCCCCTCTAGCTCAAACCCGTAGCGCTCCAAAAAGGTCGCGGGATCCATCAGGGCCCAAGGACACTCAACCCAAGGCTAACCCAGATCCGGCGAGATAAAAGGGAGATAAAGCCTTATCCCCGGATCCCGCAAGACAGCTCCCGTCAGAGGATGCCGCTGTTGGCCTTCCATGCAGGCTCTGTGAAGAGGCCATGAAGCTGCAGTACGGTGAAGACTCAGTGGTCAACAGGCCCCAGCCCCAGCGCTGCCTCCAGAGCGCGATCGCTGTCGGGAAATTGCGCCAGCAGCCGCCCTAGGAAGGCAGCCTCTCCCGTCAGGCCGTCCAGACTCATGAGCACATCCCCGGCATAGCGGCTCTGCGGGAAGCGGGCCAGCAGCTCATTGCCGGCGTAGATTGCCTGGCGGGCATAGCCGTCCCGCAAGGCTTTGGCTGCCAGAAAGTAGCGATCTCCAGGGTCGCCGGGATCCACGTAGTCGGGCAGCGGCGTGTCAAAGGCGTAGCTGCGGCGGCTTGGGTCGGCGGATCCTCCCCAGCGAGCCAATACGGGGTAGGTGAGCGGAAACCAGCGGTCGCTTGGGCCGGGATCGAACGCTGTCACATCTCCATAGCCGGAGAAAGCGGCGTACCGATAGAGGATCAGATCCCGGTGCATCTGCAGCCGTAGCCGCTGCAGAAGGGCGTAGGCCCCGCCAGGAGGCCGGCGGCGAGGGCCAGCGTTGCCACAGGACGAACGGGGAAGCGGCGGGACGAGGGCGCAGCAGGCGGGGTGTCCGGATTCATAAAAACCCAATCCAAATCCAGGCGGGCGCCCCCACTCTACTCGATTCTTTCCGGGCGCGGATAGAGGGCCTACAGCCATTTCGGGCCAGCCGCTTTCGATCACGGCTGCCGACGTAAACACCACACGGCTCCGGGCACGTCGGTTTCTCCCTCTCGCCGCAGGGTAAAGTTCTGGTGATAGACGGGATCCAGCCCTGCCCGTTCTGCCTGCTGCAGCACGTAGGCGGCGGAGTGGGCAGAGCGCCCCGTGGTGGATCCCAGCTCGTAGCCGGGGGCGGATCCCTGCTCGACGGTGAAGGCCAAAAGCCCGCCGGGATTGAGCACCCGCCCACAGGCCGGCAAGACCTGGGCCAGATCCCCCAGATAGATAAACACATCTGCCGCCAGGAGCAAGTCGTAGCGCTCTGAGGTCTGCTGCAGCAGCTCCAGCAAGTCCCCCTGAATCAGGTGGTCGTAGATGCCCTTTTGCCGGGCAATCTCCACCATGCGGGCGGAGAGATCCACACCCCGCAACTATCCAACGTAGGAGCGCACCTGGGATCCCGCCAGGCCGGTGCCACAGCCCAGATCCAGCGCCCGCTCAAACCAAGGAGACGCTCCCCCTGCGGCAGCCAGGATCCCTTGCCGCACAGCCTGTGGCCCCTGGTAGTTCAGTTTTTCCAGCAAATGCTGCTCAAAGCGGGGCGCATATTCGTCAAATAGACGTCGCACCCACTCCGGAGGAGTCCTGTCGGGCAGGGGCAGCTCCCCCACAATGGCCAGCATGTAGCGGGCATCGCTGTGTTCGGGCTGCAGGGCGAGCGCCCGCCGAAACCAAGAGCTGGCCACCTCCACTTGTCCCTGCTTCCAAAAGCCCATGCCGATCTGCTAAGGAATGTCTGCCTCTTGCTGGGATCCCTGCCAGGCCTGCAAATAATGGGCCAGAGCCGCCTCGTATTCTCCTCGCATCTGCAGCAGGTCGGCCAGCCCCACCCGCGCCATCAGCAGCGCTGGATCCCGGGCCAGGGCTTGCTCGAAGAGCCGTTGCGCCTGCTTTTTCTCGCCCATCTGCCGCAGTACTCCCCCCAGCAGCGCATGAACCTCAGCGGCCAAGCTGGCGGGAGCAGCAGGGGGACAGGCCACGATGGCCTGTTGGTAGTGCAGCATGGCGGCAGGGTAGCGACCGGATCCCTCCTCGATGCGCCCCAAAAGAGCATGGGCTTGCGTCAAGGCAATGGCCTCTTCCAGATCAGACCGGTCGGCAGCGGCGAGGATCTGCTCACAGAGCTGCCGGCAGCCAGCCCATTCCCCCCGCCGGAAGCGGCCTGCCGCCTGTCGGGCCGAGAGGAGCGGCTGTTTTTTCGCCGGTTTTCCAAAGCCCTTAGCCATCTCCCCAGTGTAGGAGAACCTAGCTTTCTCTCACGATATGCCCACGATAGGGGCATTCCAAATTGGCGACAATCTTGAGCACTCCCCAGTTGGGGATCGACACAACAGACAGCTTCGCTATGCTCTGGAACCTGGGTCTGGTTGCGGCTTGGGATGGGTGTAAGGTTGCTCCTCTCAGGCTGTGGCCATGGCCTTCGCGGCCTTTAAAATGAGGTAATCCAACATGCCGGTGTTCTCTTCGCCGCGGTAGTTAAAAGTGGAGCGCACCAGCCACAGCCCCTTCCGAGTTCGGCAACAGAGGTTGAGCAGCGTGCGAGCCAGGATTTGGTGACGTGCCTGTAGGTCTTGGGCTGCATTGAAAACCTCCCCATCCCACTCCGGCGTCAGCACACGGCTGTTGTAAAGCACACGCCAAAGAGAACGGGACCAAAGCGGATTCGTGATGTCGAACCAGAACTGATAATCCGCCTGCAAACCTCGGTTGATATAGGCCACCGGCGTCGCCACCACGAGGTAGCGGGAATAGTCGGGCTCGAAGCGGCTGTTGCTGGGGGTTTGTCCCGAGCGGATCATGGCCAAAAAGGCACGATCCTCTTCCGCAGGAAAGGCCCGGCGAAACCGTTGTGCCGCGTCGATCAGCGCTTGCAGCAGCTCTTGGTCTTGGGGCAAATCCATCCCCTGGGCTAGGTGCTCGGCGAAAAACCGCTGGAAGAAAGCGGCCAGGGAGGGCCCGCCGCGGTAGCTGCGCAGCCAATCCAGCAGCTTCTGGTAGCGCTCCAGGTTGGCAAACCCCACCCGCTCCGGCTGTCGCACGGCGGTCTTGGGCCGCAGGGAACGCCCTACCGGGTCAAGGGTATCTTCGGCCAGCAAAGCCGCCCGGATGGGATCCAGATCCAACACCCTGCCCAGGAGCAGTCGCCAGGCCGGCAAGGTGGGAAAAGCTCCCCACTCGGGATGGGCCACTTCCGCCGCCGTCAGCAAAGCCCGCACCAGTGGGTAGCGGATCAACGCCGGGAAAGGGGCGATCGGCAAGACCTCCGGCAACTGCTCCTGCAAGCTCAAGCTCACCCCCGCATCCATGCGAGGCAGCAGGACGGCGATGCGAGAGGCCGGGATCCCGGCCCGCAAAAGCTGCCGGATCTGGGCAACCATCGCCTCCACCGCCGCGAATTGGGTCTCGCCCTCCAGCACCTGCACCCTTGGCAGCCTCTCTGCCAGAGGCTCCGTCAGGGGATGGTCAAACCGCGGATCCAGCACCCGCGCAATCTGCAGTCCCAGGCGGATCATGCCGGCTGAGCCGCGGTAGCTCCCCTCCAGAAGCTGAACCTGGGTGTTTTCCCTCAGAAAGCGAGCCACGGCCTCTGGGATCCCCGTCAAAGAGACCCCGCCGCCGATGGTATAGCTGAAAAACTGGCTTTGCAGATGGGCTTGCCCTTGCCGGTAAAACTCCAGCGCCACCCCGCAACTGTCCTCCGCCTGATCCACGATCAAGTGATCCCACTCCTGCCAAAACTCCGCCAGCGGCAGGATGTGCTCGCCAAACAGCCGGATTTGCAGGCCGAAGTCCAGGGATCCCAGCCGCAACCCCACCTCCCACAGCCGCTCCACACAACAGCCCATCGCCTGCAAGGCCTCTGCCCGCCCCGGATCCCCCTCCGCCGGCCAGGCCGCCGCCAGCCGGGATCCCACCGCTTCCGCCGCCAAACCCGAAGCCCCCGCAATATAGGCAGCGCTGCTGATCTGATCCCAAATCTGGAACTCCTCCAGCCCAAGATCGGCAAAGACCTCCCCATGCCGCGGACACAAAGCACAGGCTCGCCCACAGAGAAATTGGGCCAGATCCTTGGCCAAGGGAATTGGCTCAAACGAGCGCGGCAACTGGGGAACCCGCTCGCACACCTGCGGCCAGTGATCGGCCAGAGAGCGCCCCACCCGCTGCAAAAACGTCTCGATCCGCCACGGGCCCACCCAGCTCGAGCTGAGCTGCTGTAAGCGCCGCAACACCCCCTCTGCCTGCCGCTGGCTGCGCACCAAAAACAAGATCCGGCCCGGATCGGTTCCCGCCCGCAACAAATCCAGGTAGCGATCTACACAAGCCTGGGTCAGCCCGCTGCCCGCCCACCCCATCACACTCCTAAAAGGAGGTGGCTCTTGCCGTCGATAGCTCTTTTCGCCCACCAGAGCGGCTTTCACAGTCGCTGCCCCCCGACCGAGCCATTTTCTCGGCAAAATCTGGACAAACAGGTCTTCACCTCATTATGATGTACTACTGTTGCCAATTAAGTCCGCCCGCTCTGACGACGGCTCTCGGCAACCTAGCGTACTGCTAAACCAGATACTGCCTCTTTGCAGGTAAGTCTGAGCAGTCTTTGAAAGCAGTTTGGCGTGTGATTTGAGGGTGAATTAAGCAAAGGGAGCAGCGCTGCTGGCGCTGTTTGGCCTGCGGGGATCCAAAGATTCCTTTTCGTTGCTTTTTCGCCTGAGCGGGCAGCCTCAGCTAGTCCTGAGCTTCCTGCTGCCGCGCCGTTGCTGCCTGGATCCGGCTCATTGAGCCAGTTGCAAGCTGACAGAAGCGAGTCGCAGAGGCTCGAGAGGAGGTTCTCGTGGCGCTTGGCATCCTTGGAAGAAAAGTCGGCATGACCCAGATCTTCTCTCCGGAAGGGTTGGCCATTCCGGTCACGGTCGTGCAGGCGGGGCCTTGCACGGTAACCCAGATCAAGACCCAAGCCACAGACGGCTACAACGCCGTGCAGTTGGGCTACTGGCCCACCGCCGAAAAGCACCTCACGCGAGCCCAGCGGGGCCACCTGAGCAAAGCGGGGGTGACGGAGCTGCTGCGCCACCTGCGCGAGTTCCGGGTCGACCAGCCAGAAGCTTACCAGTTGGGGCAAAAGATCACCGTCGAGATCTTCTCTCCGGGCCAGTTGCTGGATGTAGCCGGCACTTCCATCGGGCGGGGGTTTGCCGGCTACCAGAAGCGGCACCACTTTGGTCGCGGCCCCATGTCTCACGGCTCCAAGAACCACCGCCGACCGGGTTCTGTTGGCGCCGGCACAACCCCTGGCCGCGTGTTTCCGGGGCTACGCATGGCGGGCCGGATGGGAAGCTGCCGCGTCACCATTCGCAAACTGCAGTTGGTGCAGGTGGATCCGGAGCGGAACTTGCTGATCATCAAGGGCTCTGTGCCCGGCGTGGAAGGGGGGCTGCTGGAGATTACCCCTGCCAAGCAGGTGGGCAACAAACGCTAGGAAAGGGATCCCTGGCAAAGGCTGACCAGCATCTGCAAAGACGAGGAAACCATGGCAAGTTGTGTGGTGAAAAATTGGCAAGGGGAAACGGTGGGCAGCGCGGAGCTAAGCCTCAAAGTTGCCCGTCCCGAAACGGCCTCCCACATCCTCTATCTAGCTCTTCGCCGGCAGATGACCAACGCCCGCCAAGGCAACGCCCACACCAAGACCCGGGCTGAGGTGCGCGGTGGCGGCCGCAAGCCCTGGAGGCAAAAAGGCACCGGCCGGGCCCGCGCCGGCTCCATTCGCTCCCCCCTTTGGCGCAAGGGTGGAGTGATCTTCGGCCCCCGCAAGCGGGAGTACAACCTGGCCATGAACCGCAAAGAGCGGCAACTGGCTCTGCGCACTGCCCTGCAAAGCCGGGTGGAAGACCTGATCGTGGTGGAAGATTTCCAGGATCAGCTCAACCCGCCCAAGACTCGCGCCGTGGCCCAAGCTCTGCTGCGCTGGGGGGTGATGGAGGATCAGTCGGCACTGCTTATCGTCGCCGAGCGCTCGGAAGCCGTCGAGCGAGCCGTACGCAACATCGCCCGCGTCAAGCTGATCGGCCTGGATCAGCTCAATGTCTTTGATCTGCTCAACGTCGATTGGGTGCTGATTACCACCTCTGCCCTGGAGAAGCTCAAGGCCCGCTGGGGATCCGGCGCGGCAGCAGCAGCTCCAACCCAAGCCGATCGCCTTGAAGATCAGGCTCAGGCGGCAGAGCGAGAAGCTCGGCCAGTCGAACAAGCAGAAGGTCAAAGCCAGGAGCAGGAAGAGCAAGCAGAAGCTCAAGCCCAGCCAGAGGCTCCCCCGGCGCAGGCTGATCAGGCTAATCAAGTAGCTCTAGCAAACCCACAAGTTCAGGAAACCCAGGAAGAAGAGCTGGCCCAAGCACAAGAGCGAGAAGTTCAGGGACAAGCGGAACTAGCCCAAGAAGCAGAGCCCCTTGCCCAGCCGCCAGCTGGCGAGGAGGCCGAAACAGCCGCAGCAGAGGAGGAAGACAATGACTGAGAGCAAGCGGATCCTGGCCGATGTCCTGTTGCGTCCCGTCATCACCGAAAAGGCAACTGCCCTGATGGAACAGCGCAAATACGTCTTTGAAGTGATGCCCACTGCCACCAAGCCGCTCATCCGAGCTGCCGTCGAGGAGATGTTTGGGGTGCGGGTCACCGCCGTCAACACCCTTAAACTGCCCCGCAAGCAGCGGCGGGTAGGCCGTTCTGTCGGCTATCGCAGCCGTCCCAAGCGAGCCATCGTGACCTTGGCCGAAGGCGACTCCATCACCCTCTTCCCCGACACCTAACCAAACCCCTCTTCCCGCTTCGAGTTTTATTGCCACCCGTCCTTCACCCCCCCTCGAGCCATGGGCATTCGTACCTTCCGACCCTATACCCCCAGCACCCGCCACATGACGGTCTCCAACTTCGAGGAGCTGTCGCGGGACGAAAACGGCAAGCGGCCCAGACCGGAGAAGTCGCTGCTGCAATTCATCCACCGCAAAAAAGGGCGCAACAACCGCGGCGTCATCACCTGCCGCCACCGAGGCGGCGGCCACAAGCGGCTCTACCGCATCATCGACTTCCGCCGCGACAAGCGCGGGATCCCGGCCACCGTCAAGACCATCGAGTACGATCCCAACCGCAGCGCCCGCATCTGCTTGGTGGAATACGAAGATGGCGAGAAGCGATACATCCTCGCTCCCCGCAACCTCGAGGTGGGAGCCACCATTATGGCGGGGCCCGATGCCCCCTTTGAGCTTGGCAACGCCATGCCCCTGGAGCGGATCCCGCTGGGGACGGTGGTTCACAACGTGGAGCTGTATCCCGGCCGCGGTGGGCAAATTGTTCGCGCCGCCGGGGCCGGCGCCCAAGTAGTAGCCAAAGAGGGCAAGTATGTCTCCCTCAAGCTGCCCTCCGGCGAAGTCCGCATGATCCGAGGCGAGTGCTACGCCACCATCGGCCAAGTGGGAAATGTTGACCACAGCAACCTCAGCCTCGGCAAAGCGGGGCGTAGCCGCTGGCTAGGTCGCCGTCCCCACGTGCGCGGCTCGGTGATGAACCCTGTCGATCACCCCCATGGCGGTGGGGAAGGAAAAGCCCCCATCGGCCGCAGCACCCCTGTCACCCCCTGGGGCAAGCCCACCCTGGGATACAAAACCCGCAAACGCAACAAACCCAGCAACAAGTTCATCGTGCGCGGTCGCCGTCGTGGCGGCCGCCGGGACAAGAGCGGGAGGGCCGCTCAATAAGAGTCCGGCCATCTGCTGCGCCCCTGAATTTTCTTTTTCTTTCGACCCTTACCAGCTTGCCAGACTGTTGAGGTTGCTATGGGACGTTCACTCAAAAAAGGCCCTTTTGTCGATGCCAAGCTGCTTCTCAAAATCGAGAAGATGAACGAGCGCAATGAGAAGCACATGATCAAAACCTGGTCGCGAGCCAGCACCATCCTGCCCGTCATGATCGGCCACACCATCGCCGTGCACAACGGCAAGCAGCACGTGCCCATCTACATCACCGATCAGATGGTGGGCCACAAGCTGGGGGAGTTCGTCCCCACCCGTACCTTTCGCGGCCACGCGGGCAGTGACAAAAAAGCTGCCCGCCGTTAAGTCCAGCAACGAACAGAAGAGGCAATAAGCTAGGAGAGCGCCATGGCCGATCCATCCCCTGAAATCAAAGCGGTAGCTCGCTACATCCGCATGTCCCCCTATAAGGTGCGGCGCGTGCTGAACCAGATCCGGGGGCGCACCTATGCCGATGCCCTGATCCTGTTGGAGTTCATGCCCTACGCCGCCTGTGAGCCGGTTCGCAAGGTGCTGCGCTCGGCGGTGGCCAATGCCGAACACAACAACGGCTTGGATCCTCGGGACCTGGTCATCAGCAAGGCCTACGCTGACCAGGGGCCGACGCTGAAGCGATTTCGCCCCCGCGCCCAAGGTCGTGCCTACCCAATCCGCAAGCGCACCTGCCACATTACCATCGCCGTCCGGCCCATAGAACCTGAAGCGGCGACGGCCTCCTAGACGCCTGTACCCCCAGACTTTACCCCTCAACTGACACCACCATGGGACAGAAGATTCACCCCACCGGTTTCCGCCTCGGCGTTATTAAGGAACATCGCAGCCGCTGGTTTGCCGAGCCAGCTCGCTACCCAGCCCTGCTGCGAGAGGACGATCTCATCCGCGCCTACCTGACCAAGCAGTTGAGCAGCGCCGGCCTGGCCGACATTCAAATTGAACGCAAAGCGGATCAGATCGACCTCGAGATCCGAGCCGCTCGCCCTGGAGTGGTGGTTGGTCGTGGGGGATCCGGCCTCGACGCCCTGCGCCAGGGCCTGCAGAAAGAGCTGAGCTCACACGGTAGCCCCGAGCGAACCATTCGCATCAATGTAGTAGAGGTCACCCGTGCCGATGCCGAGGCGGTTTTGCTGGCAGAAAACATCGCCCAGCAGTTGGAGCGGCGGATCGCCTTTCGCCGCATCGTGCGCCAGGTCATCCAGCGGGCCCAGCGGGCGGGGGTGCAAGGGATCAAAATTCAAATTGCCGGGCGGCTGAACGGAGCCGAGATCGCCCGCACCGAATGGACCCGGGAAGGGCGGATCCCTTTGCACACCCTGCGGGCAGATATCGACTATGCCGACCACATCGCTCAGACCACCTTTGGTGTCATTGGGGTCAAGGTCTGGGTTTTCAAAGGAGAAGTTCTCCCCGGGCAGGAACGGCCCGAACAAAAAGTTCCCCTGCAACAGCCCAAGCGGCGGCAGCAGCGGCGGCGGCCCACTTTTGAAGACCGCTCAGCAGTGGAGGCCTGAGGGCCAGCACCCGAAAATCCAGGGATCCCCATCGCAGTTGATTTAAGGAACGGCCATGTTAAGCCCCAAACGAACCAAATACCGCAAGCAACAGCGCGGGCGCATGAAAGGCAAAGCGACTCGCGGCAACCGCATCAACTTTGGGGAATACGGCCTTGTGGCTCTAGAACCCGCCTGGATCACCGCGCGGCAGATCGAGGCCAGCCGTCGGGCCATGGCCCGCTACGTCCGGCGGGGAGGCCAAATCTGGATCCGCATCTTTCCCGACAAGCCCGTTACCCAACGGCCTGCCGAAACCCGCATGGGATCCGGCAAAGGCAACCCCGAATACTGGGTTTGCGTCGTCAAGCCGGGCCGTATCCTCTTCGAGATGGGAGGAGTTCCTGAAGCCACGGCCCGAGAGGCGATGCGCCTTGCCGCCCAAAAGCTGCCGATCAAAGTCAAGTTTGTAACCAAGGCTAACTTTGAGGAGCCGGAACCTGTTCAGAAAGCAGCTCCAGAAACAACAGAAGTAGCAGCCAGCGCTATTTGAGGGAGGAGAGTTGAGCCATGCCCATGCCTAAAATTGCCGACGCTCGCGCCCTATCCGACGAAGAATTGAGCCAGGAGATCTACGCCGTCAAGAAAGAGCTGTTCGAGCTGCGTTTGCAGCAGGCCACGCGGCAGTTGAACCAGCCCCATCTCATTCGCCTGCGCAAACACAAGCTGGCCCAACTGCTGACCGTTGAGTCAGAGCGCAAGCGCGGCAAGTCCTTGTCCTCAACTCAGACCCAGAAGGAGGAGTAATGCCTGCTCGCGAAAAGATCGGCGTTGTCGTCAGCAACAAGATGCAAAAGACAGTGGTCGTTGCTGTGGAAAACCGGGTTGCCCACCCCAAATACGGCAAAATCGTCGTCAAAACCAAAAAGTTTAAGGCCCACGACGAAGAGAACCGCTGTCAAGAAGGGGATCTGGTGCGCATTACGGAAACCCGTCCCCTCAGCCGCACCAAGCGTTGGCGAGTGGCCGAAATCATACGGGAGGTCAAGAAACTATGATTCAGCAGCAGACCATGTTAACGGTAGCTGACAACACCGGCGCCCGCAAGCTGATGTGCATCCGCGTCCTGGGCAGCAGTGGCCGTCGCTACGCCAGCCTGGGAGATGTGATCGTTGGCGTCGTCAAAGACGCCCTGCCCAATATGCCGGTCAAAAAATCCGACGTCGTCAAGGCTGTGGTCATCCGCACCGTCGATACGGTACGCCGCCCCGACGGCATGTGCATCCGCTTCGACGACAACGCTGCCGTGATCATCAACGACGACGGCAACCCCCGCGGAACCCGCGTTTTCGGCCCTGTAGCCCGCGAGCTGCGGGAGAAAAACTTCACCAAGATCATCTCCCTTGCCCCGGAGGTTCTGTAATGGTTCGTCCCCTCAAGCCCAGCCAAATTCGACGGCTGATTCGGCAGACCGGCGTTCGCAAGCACCGCAACAGCCTACGCTACAAAATGCGCATCAAGAAGGGAGATACCGTCCAGGTGATCTCCGGCGACGACAAAGGCAAAATCGGCGAGGTGCTGCAGGTTTTTCCCGAACGCAACATGGTCTTGGTGGAAGGGGTAAACATAGTAACCTACCACCGCAAGCCGCAACGGGAAGGCGAAAGTGGTCGCATCGAGACCAAAGAAGCCCCGATCCACGCCTGCAAGGTGATGCTCTATTCCAAGAAGCAGGAAGTGGCCAGCCGTATTGGCTATCAAATCACCGCCGATGGCCGCAAAGTCCGTGTCCTCAAGAAAACCGGCGAGATCCTCGACTAGCCGTCCCTTTTTCGATAAAGCTCTGACCCAGCCCAGAGCCCCCAGGAGAACCGACCATGCCCCAGCGTCTGCAAATCCTCTACAACACCGTCATCGTTCCCAAGCTGCAAAAAGAGTTGGGCTACACCAACATCCATCAGGTGCCGCGTCTGGAAAAGATCGTGATCAATCGCGGCCTGGGAGATGCCTCCCAAAACGCCAAGGCCCTGGAATCCTCCATCGCCGAGATCAGCGCCATCACGGGCCAGCGTCCGGTGATTACCCGCGCCAAAAAGGCGATTGCCAGTTTCAAAATCCGCAAGGGCATGCCGGTTGGCCTGATGGTGACCCTGCGGCGGGAGCGCATGTACGCGTTTTTGGATCGGCTGATCAACATTGCCCTCCCTCGTATCCGCGACTTCCGTGGCGTCAGCCCCAAATCTTTTGATGGGCGGGGCAACTACACCCTTGGTATTCGCGAGCAACTGATCTTCCCCGAAATCAACTACGACTCTGTAGACCAGATCAGAGGTATGGACATCTCCATTGTGACCACCGCCGAAACCGACGAAGAGGGCCGTGCCCTGCTCAAAGAGTTTGGCATGCCCTTTGCCTCTTAAGGTTTGCCCATCTGCAATTGTCTCGACTTGATCGATCTTCCGAGGAGCACCGACCCACCCATGGCCCACACCAACGACACGATCGCCGACATGCTCACCCGCATTCGCAATGCCACCATGGCTCGGCATGAATCGGTGGCGGTCCCGGCCACACGCATGACCCGCAGCATCGCTCGCGTTCTTCATGAGGAAGGTTTTGTGAGCGACTGGAAGGAAGAGGGAGAAGGGAGCCACGCTCAGCTTGTGTTGCGGTTGAAGTACAAGGGCAAAGGTCGTAAGCCGATCATCAATGGCCTGAAGCGGGTGAGCCGGCCCGGGCTGCGAGTTTACTGCAACCACAAAGAACTGCCTCGGGTGTTGGGAGGAATTGGGATTGCCATCATCTCCACCTCCAACGGCATCATGACCGACCGGGATGCTCGCAAGCAGGGCATCGGCGGCGAAGTGCTCTGCTACGTCTATTGAGTTGTTCTCTTGCCAGGAGTTGGCCCATGTCTCGCATTGGCAAACGCCCCATCGCCCTTCCTGCCAAGGTAGAGGTTCAGATCGAGGGGCAGCAGATCTCGGTAAAAGGCCCGAAGGGAGAACTGTCTCGCAGTTTGCCCCCCTTGATTGCGGTGCATCAAGAAGCCCAGACGCTCAAGGTCAGCCGGGTCAACGAGTCTCGCCCGGCCCGCCAACTGCACGGCCTCTGCCGCACCTTGGTTGCCAACATGGTGGACGGCGTATCTAGGGGATTTGAGCGCAGGCTGGAATTGGTGGGTGTGGGCTACCGGGCTTCCACCCAGGGCAACAAGTTAATCTTGAACGTTGGCTACAGCCACCCAGTGGAGATCCCTTTCCCGCCAGGGATCCAAATAGCGGTTGAGGGCAACAACGTCATCGTCGTCTCAGGTATCGACAAAGAGCTGGTGGGCAACACGGCGGCGCGGATTCGGGCCGTCCGTCCGCCAGAGCCCTACAAGGGCAAAGGGATTCGCTATGTAGGGGAACAGGTTCGTCGCAAAGCAGGTAAATCCGGGAAGGCCAAGAAGTAGCTATGAAAATCACTCGCAAAGCTGCCACCCAACGTCGCCATCGCCGCATTCGCCGCAAGGTCTTCGGGACGCCCGAGCGGCCCCGTTTGGCCGTGTTTCGCTCCCATCGCCACATCTACGCCCAGGTGATCGACGATGTAGCCCAGCACACTTTAGTCTCTGCCTCCACGCTGGACAGGGAGCTGCGGGAAGCCTTCAAAGACATTGGCACGGCCACCCGAGAGGCTGCCGCCGTGGTGGGTCGCTCCGTCGCCCAACGGGCCTTACAGGCAGGCATTTGTCAAGTGGTGTTCGACCGCGGCGGCAAGCTCTACCACGGGCGTGTCCAGGCCCTGGCGGAAGCCGCCCGCGAAGCAGGCTTACAGTTCTAGGCCCTGAGGAGATGGCATATGGCTGAGCAAAGAGAACGTCGCAGAAGCAAAAAGAGCCGCGAAGAGCAGACTAGCGAGTGGCAGGAGCGGGTCATCCAGATCCGGCGCGTCACCAAAGTAGTTAAGGGCGGCAAAAAGCTGAGCTTCCGGGCCGTGGTGGTGGTGGGCAACGAGCGCGGCCAGGTGGGGGTTGGCGTGGGCAAAGCCAACGACGTCATCGGGGCTGTGCGCAAAGGAGTTGTGGATGGCAAAAAGCACCTAATCGAAGTGCCCCTCACCAAGGGTCTGTCTGTACCCCATCCCATGCGGGGATCAGGCGGTGGGGCCACTGTCCTGGTGATGCCGGCAGCTCCCGGGACAGGGGTCATCGCCGGGGGAGCGGTGCGCACGGTTCTGGAGCTGGCGGGCGTGCGCAACAGTCTGGCTAAGCAACTGGGATCCAGCAACCCCCTCAACAACGCCCGTGCCACCATTGACGCGCTGCGGCGGATGCGCACCTTTGAGCAGGTAGCTGAAGATAGAGGGATCGACGTGCGCCGCCTGTTTGGTAAGTAACAGCAAGTTAGCCGGAGGTCAGTATGCGACTAGAAGACATTCGCCCCCAACCAGGTTCGACGCGGCGGCGACGACGCCTGGGCCGTGGCATCGCTGCTGGACAGGGAGCCTCCTGTGGCAAGGGAATGCGGGGACAGAAGGCGCGCAAAGGAGGCGGTCCCCGGCCCGGCTTTGAGGGAGGCCAGACCCCCCTCTATCGGCGGCTGCCCAAGCTCAAGCACTTCCCCCGCTACGTGCGGCGCCCCCAGTACACCCTGATCAACCTGCGCGCTTTGGCCAAGTTGCCCGCTGGCAGCGAGGTCAGCTTGGAAAGCTTGATGGATTTGGGGATCGTGACCACCAACGATGGCCCGCTGAAGATCTTGGGAGACGGGGAAGTGGGCGTGCCCCTGACGATCAGAGCGGCTGCCATCACCCCCTCAGCCCGAGCCAAGGTCGAGGCAGCCGGGGGTCGGGTGGAGCTCGTGGGATCCCAGACTGCTTCCGCTGGATCCTAAAATTGGGCTGCAGTTTGCAGCTTCTCTATTTTGCCGACTTTCCCACCGGCAGCGTAGAGTGGTAAATAGCTCACCTTGCCTTTCCCTTCCGCGAGGTTTTCTAGATTTATGGCTGACCCACGAGGCTCCGCTCCCTCCGCCCAAGAGACCTTCATGCAGATGGCCATGGCTTCTGGCCTGCGCAGACGTCTGTTTCTTACCCTAGGCCTGTTGCTGTTGGTGCGGCTGGGCATTTACATTCCCATCCCCAGTATTGACCGAGCTCGCTTTGCCGCCGAAGCCGCCAACAGCCCTGTGTTTGGCTTTCTGGATGTCTTCTCGGGCGGCGGTATCTCCGCTTTGGGGATCTTCGCCCTCGGCATCCTGCCTTTCATCAACGCCTCCATCATCATGCAACTGCTGGTCTCGGCCATTCCGGCCCTGGAGAACCTGCAGAAAAACGAGGGGGAGCAGGGGCGGCGACAGATTTCCCAGTACACCCGCTACGTTACCCTGATTTGGGCCATCATCCAGGGCATCGGCATCTCCTTCTGGGTGCGGGAGTTCGCCAACACCAGCAACGAGTTGGCCTTTGTGGCCTCCACCACCCTGGCCCTGACGGCAGGTTCCATGTTTGTCATGTGGTTGGGGGAGATGATCACGGAGAAGGGGGTGGGCAGTGGGCCGTCGCTGTTGATCTTCGTCAACATTGTCGCCACGCTGCCCCGCGCTCTGGGCCAGACCATCAGCCTAGCCCGTGCTGATAGCAGCACCATCGGCGGCATCTTGGTGTTGATGGCCGTCTTCCTAGCCACCATTGTCGGCATTGTCTTCGTCCAGGAGGGCAGCCGCAAAATCCCTATTGTCTACGCCAAGCGCCAGGTGGGCAACAAGCTATTCCGTGAGCAGAAGAGCTACCTGCCCCTGCGGCTAAACCAGGGGGGCGTGATGCCGATCATCTTCGCCTACTCGGTGATGTCCCTGCCCTTTGCCTTGGCCCAGTACACCCAGAACCTGACTTTGGTGCAGGTGGCCAACCTTTTGGCCCCTACCTCTTGGTTTTACATTCCCTTCTACTTCGTGCTGATCCTCCTCTTCAGCTATTTCTACGCCTCTTTGATCATTAACCCGGTGGATCTGGCGCAGAACCTGAAGAAGATGGGGGCCAGCATTCCGGGAGTCCGCCCGGGCAAGGCCACTGCTGAGTACATCGAAGGGATCCTCAACCGGCTGACCCTGCTGGGGGCCTTGTTCTTGTGTGCGGTGGCCATCATCCCGACGACGGTGGAGCGGGCGACCGGCATCACCACTTTTCAGGGCTTGGGGGCAACTTCGCTGCTGATCCTGGTGGGGGTGGCGATCGAGACCTCCAAACAGATCCAGACCTACGTCATTTCGCAGCGTTACGAAGGGATGGTCAAGCAATAGTGCCGAGGTTAATCTTTTTGGGGCCGCCGGGAGCGGGCAAGGGCACCCAGGCAGAGCGGCTGGCAGCGATCTACCACACGCCCAAAATTTCTACAGGCGACCTGCTGCGGGCAGAGGTGAAAGCCCAAACGCCGCTGGGGTGCCAGGCTAAGGTGTACATGGATGCGGGAGAGCTGGTGCCTGACGAGGTGTTAATTGGGATGGTGAAGGGCCAGTTGCAACACTCGCCAGCGCAGGGCTGGATCCTGGACGGCTTCCCCCGCACCCTGGCGCAGGCGGAGGCTTTAGAAGAGCTGTTGCGGGAGTTGGGGCAAGACTACGACCACGTTCTCAACCTGGAAGTGCCGGACGACGTGGTGGTGGCACGGCTGTTGGCCCGCGGCAAGGAGCAGGGGCGCAGCGACGATGCCGATGAGGCGGTGATCCTCAAACGCTTGCAGGTGTATCGGGAGCAGACGGCTCCGCTGATCGACTTTTACGAGGCCAGGGGTCGTCTGCGACGGATCGATGGCAACCAGCCGATGGAATCGGTACAAGAACATCTGCGGGCTCTCTTGGAAGGCTTCAGGAGGACAGCGTGATCAAGACGGGGGCGGGAAATCTCTCCCCGCGGCGGGGCATGCAGCTCATTGAGATCAAGTCCCGCCGGGAGGTGGAGAAGATGCGGCGGGCCGGGCGGGTGGTGGCCCAGGTGCTGCAGGAAATTGCCGAGTGTCTGGAGCCAGGCTGGACAACGGCAGACATCGATGCCTATGCCGAGCGGCGGGTAGCGGAGTTGAATGCCCTGCCCAGCTTCAAGGGCTACTACGGCTTTCCCGCCTGTGTCTGTGTCAGCGTCAACCATGAGGTGGTACACGGGATCCCCAGCCCCCGCAAAGTGGTGCAGCCGGGGGACATCGTCAAGGTGGATTTTGGCGCCATGGTCGAAGGCTGGCATGCCGACTCTTGCATCACCATTGGCCTGGAGCCCCTCGGCGATGCCGCCCGCGACCTGATCGACACAGCGGCCAAAGCGCTGCAGACGGGCATTGACCACGTGCGCCACGGCGTCTGGCTGCAGGATGTCTCAGGCGCCATCGAGGACTACATCCAGGGGCGGGGCTACTCCGTGGTGAAGCAGTACGTCGGCCACGGCGTGGGGCGCAACTTGCACGAGGAGCCGCAGTTTCCCCACTACCGCACCCGCGACCTTCCCAATCCCAAGCTGCGCTCCGGCATGACGGTGGCAATCGAGCCGATGGTGAATGCAGGGGGAGAGGCCACGCGGGTGCTCTCGGATGGCTGGACGGTGGTGACGGTGGACGGCTCTTGGTCGGCCCAGTTTGAGCACACGGTCTTGATCACGGACTCTGGGGCTGAGATTTTGACGGATCGCACCCCTTTTCAGTCCTAGGGATCCCTTGCTGAAGGGCGGCAACGGCTAGGATAGAAGAGGTGGAGTATTGTTTCGGCTCTTAACTCGCTCTTAACAGGGCGGGTTTCCTATCGATATTTCTGTTGTGTTGTTTTTTAAGGAGGGTTCCTTGTCTAAAGAAGACGCCATTGAAGTGGAAGGGGTGGTTACCGAGTCCTTGCCCAACGCCATGTTCCGGGTGGACCTGGACAACGGCTTTAACGTCCTTGCCCACATCTCCGGCAAGATCCGCCGCAACTACATCAAGATCTTGCCCGGCGACCGGGTCAAGGTAGAGCTCAGCCCCTATGACCTGAACAAAGGGCGCATCACTTACCGCCTCAAGAAAAAGTAGCCGTCTGGCCTTAGCTGGGGCCGCTGAGCATGAAGGAGCTGAGCCAAGTTCTCAAAACCGGCCTCTGGGTTGCGGCCGGCGGGGTAAGTGCCCTGGCCGTGCTCAACGCCTGGATCGCTTCTCGAACCCAGCCTCTGCCCAGCCTCTTGCCGGGGGAGGAGAGGCACTATTTTTGGCGCGGCCACCGTCTGTTTTACAAGGTTGCGGGATCCGGCCAGCCCTTGTTGCTGCTGCACGGCATCGGGGCCGGCTCTTCCAGCTACGAGTTTCGCGCCGTGATGGCGGAGTTGGGCCAGCACTATCAGGTTTACGCTTTGGATTTGTTGGGTTGGGGCAACTCGGAGCGCCCCGATCTGGAGTACACCGGCCACCTATATGTCCGGATGATCGGGGATTTTGTCGGCCAGGTGATCGGGCGCCCCTGCCACGCCATTGCCAATTCTCTCTCGGCAGGGTTTGTGCTGCGCTCGGCCCGGCTGCAGCCTCAGCACTGGCAGAAGCTGCTGCTCATCGCCCCTCTAGGAGACAACAGCCTTGTCCCCGAGGCGCTAGGGATCCCTTTGGCTGAGGCGGTGTATGGTCTTCTCAGCTTGCCGGTTTTGGGGCTGGCCTTTTACAACGTCATCACCACCCCCTGGAGTGTACGTCTATTTACGGAGCAGAGCCTGTTCTCCCCTGGGTACGCTCTGGATGAGGCGGTGGTGGACTACTACTATCAGGCGGCCCACCAGGCGGGGGCCCAATTTGCCCCCCGTTCTTTTTTGACCGGCAAGCTTAACTTGCCCATTCAGGAGGACTTTCGCGTGGTGGACAAGCCGATGGCTCTGGTCTGGGGAGAAAACAACCGCCTTACTGGATCAGAACAGGCGGAGCGGTATCGTGCCTTGCGCCCAGAGGTGCCGATCTATCGACTGCCAGGGGCTGCTTTTCCCCACATCGAAGCGCCGCAAGCTTTTTTATCGGTGGCTTTGCGCTTTTTGGCCGAGGCCGATCCTGCCCTGCCAACCTAGGGGATCCCCGAGCAGGGAAAACTCACGCCTTTGCCGACTTTTTGCGGCGACTGTCCGGTCAGTCTGGTTTTTTCCAATCCAGGAAGAGTTCTCAGGCTCAGGCGCTCCGGCTGACATGGGGTCACCCCTAGGCCGTCACTTTGGGAGAGAGGAGCGAAGCCGGGCTCAGAGCTCAGGTTGGCTCCCCGGTATTCTCCTCCCAGGGGTCCCTATCCAAAGGGGAGCTGGGAGCGGCCGGGGCAGAGTCAGGAGCTGGCTCGGAAGGGGGGGCTTCTGCTTTGACGTACTCTTGCTCCCATTCTGGCTGCTCGGCAGCAGGAGCAGGCTCGGGCCGACGAGGAGGCGCCGCCTCGGCCTGGGGTTCAGGCTCTGCTTCGGGATATTCCTCTTCTTCGCCCTCGTATTCTTCGTCGTATACTTCCTCGTAGTTTTCCTCGACGGCAGGTTCATCAACGGCCCTGGGCAGGGCGGGGGCGGAGCCAGTGTCGACCAGCCAGGAGGGCTTGCCCAGGCCGAGGGTTTCCAAGATCCCTTTGGTCAGTTGGGCTAGGCGGGTTTCGGCGCCATCGGCCACGATGAGGCGATCGCCGCCGATGGAGACGATTTCATCAGCAGAGAGGAGGTAGGTGCTGAGGATAAAGCCGGGCAAAAAGGTCAGGCCGAGGTTGGAGAGGATCAAACCGGTGATTAGGCCGGAGACGGAGTTGAATTCGAAATCTTTGACTTTTCCAAGGCGGATCCCTTCTTCGGTAATCACCTCGCTGCCGACTACCCGGCTGAGACCCTCCAACTCCAAGTCCTCGAAGACTTCATCGCTGGGGACGAGGATGGCGTCTTGTCCTAGGGCCGTGACCTGCCGCAGCTCCAGAAAACGCGGCGATCCGGCAAAGGCCTTTTCCAGCACTCCTAGCACCAGGACTTGCCTAGCTTCCAGATCTGCCCAAACTTCGCTAACTACTCCAAGCCGGGCGGCATTGGCTTGGCTGATCACCTGCGTTCCCAGAACCTGTGACCGCCGACGAACCTCTGATCGCACCAGCGCAACAGATTCTTTCCCAGTCGTCATGGTGGTTTCCCCGTCGTGAGTCGAAGTGTCCGCGTCAGTGGGCTGGTCATCCGGCCCCAGGCATCAAAATCAAATAGTACCATTGCCTGTCTTCTCCCTAGCGGGCTGCCGGGATCGGATCCTGGACAATTTGCTCGCTCCAGGCCAGAAACCGCTCTGTCATGGCCTGCAGGGAATAGTGCTCTTCTGCGTGCTGTCGGCAGCGGCTTCTAGCGATCTGATCCAGGCGTTCCACCGCTGTTGCCAGAGCTGCCACGTCGTCTGGCTCCACCACCCAGCCGGTCTCGCCATCGCGGACAATTTCCGCCGGCCCGCCGCGGCGGTAGGTGATCACCGGCACACCGCAGGCCAAGGCTTCCACCGCCACCAGGCCGAAGGCTTCCACCCACTTAGGGGTCATGATCAAGGCCGAGCAGTGGCCCAAGAGCCGCTGCATCTGAGAGGTGGGCAAAAACCCCCGGTAATCCAATTGAGCCCGCGGGTACTGTTCTCGAATCTGCTGCCAGTAGGCCGGGTCTTGCAGGTGGCCCAGGATCAGCACCGGCCTCCCCGTCTTCTCGGCCAGGGCGGCGCAGTCTTCCAGGCCCTTTTCGGGGGCAATGCGGCCAACCCAGCACAGGGATCCGTTCCCCTCTGGCACAAACTCGTAGCGGCTGAGGTCGACGCCGCAGGGCAAATAGACAAAGGGATCCCGACCAGCCGCCATCTGGGCCCGGGCAAAGGCAAAGGTCTGGGCTTGGGCTCGCGAGTGTACCGCCAGCCGGCCAGGATAGGTGAGCGCGATGCGCTCCAAGGCCTGGTCAACGGCATCGCTAAGGGAGCCCATGCTGACGATATGGGCCACCGGCGTGCGGAAAAAACCTGTCAGGTAGAACGAGAGCCAGTCGTAGCTCCAGTTCACGATGAGCTCAAACTCATCCTGCAGTTGGGCAGCCCGCCGCCAGAGGTTGGCCAACAGAGAAGGGATGGAAAGGCAAACCGGCTCGTCGCGGCGCTGGCTCTGGGCATAGGGCGGGGGGAGGCCGGCCACCGCCTCGATCACCCCTTCCGGCAAGTCGACACTGCAGGAGCCCTCAGGGGCCAGCACGCGCACTTGGGCTCCCCTCTCAAGCAGGCTCCGCGCCAAGTTGACAAGGTTGAGCTCCACCCCGCCGCCAGCTCCCGATCCCAGGGGCCCAACGGGGGTGGAGACAAACAAGAAGCGGTAGGTACGAGGCATGGGCGCCCTAGCAGGCTCGACCCCTTGCTGGCTAGTCTGGTTGACCCTGGGGGGACAAGGTCAGGTTCTGGCCACGAAGATTTCCCCTTTCTCCACCTTAACTTTGTAGGCGGTCAGGTCGGCATTGGCCGGGCCACGGGTACGGCTGCCATCGGCGGCAAAAACTGAGCCATGGCAGGGGCAGACGAAGTTCTCCCCCCGCCAGTCCACGTCGCAGCCGGCATGGGGACAGGCTGCATCCAGAGCCAGCAGCGAGTCTTCCTTTTGGGGATCCCCGACTAGCCAAAGGGTGGCGGTGTTTTTCCCAAAGGCGTCTTCTACCTTGAAGGGGCCTTCTTTAAGATCTTCTAGCGTTGCCACTTTAACGAACTCCGGCTCAGCCGCTTTGGGGCCCGAAGCAGCACCCTGGGCAATGGCACGGTTAAAACGGCGCTGAGCCAAGGCAGGCAACAGGCCCACCAGCGAGCCAAAACCAAGCGCCAGCCAACGAAGAAAACCGCGACGATTGTTGTACATGGCCATGTGTCCTGAGATGGATGCAAGGTGTCGGTTAGGAACCAATCCAAGCGTGGCCTCCCAAACGGGACGCTAGCCCGGCGGCTCCTCTTAATATTTTGTTACACTAGGACAGCTTCAGCCAGCGCGAAACCGCACTTTTATGGGATTCTGGCGAAGGTCGGTCGGGCCTGTCCCTAGATTATGGGGAAGAACCGCCCACCCCTTCTAAGCATCGCCAGTCGGTTTCTTGGTCTGAGAGTGGGGAGGGTGTCAACGGGCTTGCTGTGGAGGGGGGATAGGTCGGAAATATCTTGGAGCAATCGCAGTCCCACTCACGAGATCTCGCGAAGGTAGCGGCGGCGCTCCTCGTATTCGGCGCGGGTAATCAAGCCCTGCTTCAACTGGATCTCCAACTGCTGCTCGGGATCCCGGACTTCCCGACTTTTCGCACTGGTCCAGTCCAGCTCGATGAGATCTCGATTGAAGCGAAAATCGAAGTCCTCATTGGTCATGGTGAGAAACCACAGCCCTTCCAGCAAACAAAGGGCGCGTACCCCGTAGCCGAGGAGCTGCAACGGGATGGAAGGAACGAACACCATCAGCCCCAGCACCAAGTAGCCCCAGCCCCAGCGCCTGTGGCCCATGTAAAAACGCTGCAGCCCTGGGATCAGCACCCCCAGCACCGCCAGCCAACCGGCCACCTCGCGCACCAGGCGCTGACGTTTCTGAAGGGGGGTATCAGAGCTTTTGCTCTCCGCCATCGTCTGCCCCACCTACACGTGCCACTAGGCTAGCTCAAGTGGCACGCGGCTCTGTCAAGCTACAGTTTGAGCAGGATCCTGCCGCATATACTTTATGGGGGCAGAGTCTGGGGGGAACATGGCAGAACGAGATCTGGCGGTGGCGATCCTGGCGGCGGGCAAGGGCACCCGCATGCGGTCGCAGTTGCCCAAGGTGCTGCACAAGCTGGGATCCCTGTCTTTGATCGAGCGGCTGCTGCGCACGGTGCTGACGTTGAAACCCCAGCGCTGTCTGGTGATTGTGGGGTACGGGCAGGAGCAAGTGCGCCGAGCCCTGCAGGAGTACCCGGTCGAATTTGTGGAGCAGGCGCAGCAATTGGGCACTGGACATGCGGTGCAGCAGCTTCTGCCCGTTCTGGAGGATTTTCAGGGGGATCTGCTGGTGGTCAACGGGGATGTGCCTCTGTTGCGGGCGGAAACCCTGCAGGCGCTGCTGGAGCGCCACCGCCAAGTTCAACCGGATGTGACCTTGCTCTCGGCCCAGGTGGCGGATCCCTACGGCTATGGGCGGGTGTTTTGCGATGCCCAGCAGCGGATCCTGGAGTTGGTGGAAGAGCGAGACTGCACCCCGGCCCAACGGCAAAATCGCCGCATCAACAGCGGGGTGTACTGTTTCCACTGGCCGGCCCTAGCAAGGGTGCTGCCCCGTCTGGGCCGGAACAACGCCCAGCAGGAGTACTATCTCACCGACGCAGTTAAACTGCTGGAGAAAGCCATCGCCCTGGACGCTGAGGATCCGCGGGAAATCGTCGGCATTAACGACCGCCGCCAACTGGCCCAAGCCTACCAGATTCTGCAGGATCGCCTCAAGGAAGCCTGGATGGAAGCCGGGGTCACCTTTGTGGATCCCGACAGCGTCAGCCTGGAAGAGACGGTGGAATTGGCCCCCGATGTGGTGATCGAACCCCAAACCCACCTGCGGGGCGTCTGTCGCATTGGGCCGCGCACTCGTCTAGGGCCGGGCAGTTGGATCGAGTCCAGCACCATCGGCTCCGATTGCCACATCCTCTACTCGGTGGTCAGCCACAGCCAGATCGGGGATCGCGTCTGGGTAGGCCCCTACGCCCACGTGCGCCCTCACAGCCAGATCGGCGACGGCTGCCGCATCGGCAACTTTGTGGAAATCAAAAACGCCCAGATCGGATCCCATACCAACGCCGCCCACCTGGCCTACCTGGGCGACGCCAAGCTGGGATCCCAGGTCAACATTGGCGCCGGCACGATCATCGCCAACTACGACGGCCAGCAGAAGCACTTGACCGAAATTGGGGATCGCAGCAAGACAGGCGCCAACTCGGTGCTGGTGGCCCCCCTCAAGGTGGGATCCGATGTCACCATTGCCGCCGGCTCCACCATTCCCGCCCGCTATCCCGTGCCGGACGACTGCCTGGTGATCGCCCGCGCCTACCCGGTGGTCAAGCCGGGCTGGCGACCGGGGAGCGCTGCTGCTGGCCGCCCCCAGCCTCTACCCACGGGATCCCTGCGCGTCTACCCCTTGCGCCTGCTGCCCGGCCAAGACCTAAAGCAGGAATTGGAGCGCTTTGCCCGCCAGCAACCCCTGCAGGCGGGGTTTGTCCTCAGCGCCGTCGGCAGCCTCAGCCAAGCCACCCTGCGCCTGGCCGATCAAACCGAGGATTACCTATTGTCGGAACGCCTGGAGATCCTGGCTTTGAGCGGATCCCTGTGCCCGGACGGAGTCCATCTTCACCTCGCCGTTGCCGATGCCCAGGGCCGAACTTGGGGAGGGCACCTGCGCCCCGGCTGCCTCATCTACACCACCGCCGAGATCGTCCTCGCCGACAGCCTGGAGTACCGCTTCTCCCGCCAGCCGGATCCGGCCACCGGCTACTTGGAGCTGCACATTGAAAAGGTGGCAGAAGCAACCCCGCCCTCTCCCCAGAGGGCAGATGGGACAGGGGTGGGGATCCCTTCTTGCCCGCCGTGAGCCGCAAGCGGCTGTAGATGGACGGTATAATGGCCAACATTTAGCATTGAGTCATTAGCACCTCGTTTGGCAATCAAGGGTTGCTGAAATAAACTCGGCAATTGGGGGTACCCGGCCATGCCCCGAGTGACCACTGCAGAGGAGCTGCTGGCAGAATATGCCGCCGGCGAGCGCAACTTTCAAGAATCCAACCTGGTGGGCGTGGATCTGGTGCGCGCCACCCTGCAGGGGGCGAATCTGAGAGGGGCCAACCTTTCCTTTGGCAAGCTGAGTGGAATTAACTTGCAGGAGGCCGATCTGCGGGGGGCCGATCTCAGCTCCGCCAACCTGATGGGGGCCAACCTGCGCGGGGCCAACCTTTGGGAAGCCAACTTGATCGGCGCCGATCTCAGCTTTGCCGATTTGCGGGAAGCCAACTTGCACGGGGCCTACCTTTGGGAAGCCAAGCTAACCCGCGCCCAACTGCAGGGATCCGACCTGAGCGGGGCAAAAATAGGCGGAGCAGTGCTGACGGGCGCTGACCTGAGCGGCGCCATCCTGCCCGATGGCACAGTGCAGCCCTGGGCTGCTCCGTCGGCCAGCAAGGCAGAATAGAACTGTTGCGACGGGATCCCTCATGCTGCTGCTGTTCAACCTGGCCTTGACACTGCTGCTGGCTTTGGGAGTGGCAGTCCTGGCCGGACAAAACCCCACCCCCCTGACCGTCCATTTTTTAATTTGGCGCTCGGTGGAGCTGCCCTTGGGATTGCTCATCGCCGTGGCCATCGGCCTGGGCCTGTTGACGGCGGGGCTGGGCTCTTTGCTTTGGCCGGGGCGCAGCTTCTCCCTGACTGCCCGTCAGCTCCAGGAACGGCTGCAGCAACTGGAAAGGCAAGATCAGCCGCTGCCTTAGCCGCCCTGGCTCTTGCCGATCGAGTCTGGGATCCCTTCAGATTTTTGTGGGCTGTCCTGCCGCCGGAGTGACCCACGCACTCAAGACAGGGCGTAAGCTGAGAGAGGATCCCTTTGCTGTTAGCGGTGCACAGCCCGAGTGACAACCATGCCTCATTCCCAACCCTCTTCCCCGGCTAGCTCCCCCCAGGATCCGCGCGCCCTGCGCAAGGCCCTGCGCAGCTCCAGCAACTACTTTGCCAAAGGGTTTGAAGAGCACAAGGATCAGGCCCAACGGGAGCTGCAAACCACCTACAAAAGCCCCCTGGTGGAGCAGATCCGCGCCCAGTCCTACTGCTATCGGCAGGGGGATATCACCATCCATCTGGCCAAGGCCTTTGGCTTCTGCTGGGGGGTGGAACGGGCGGTGGAATATGCCTACGAAGCGCGGCGCCGCTTTCCGGATCGCCAGATCTGGATCACCAACGAGATCATCCACAACCCCCTGGTCAACCGCCACCTGCAGGAGATGGGGATCCGCTTTGTGGAGAAAGGCCCGGACGGCAAGAAAGACTTTTCCCAGATCCGGCCTGAGGACGTGGTGATCTGGCCTGCCTTCGGGGCAAGTGTCTCAGAAATGGAGTTTTTCCGGTCGCAGGGCAACGAGATCGTCGATACCACCTGCCCCTGGGTATCCCGTGTCTGGAACCAGGTGGACAAGCACCGCGCCGCTCAATTCACCTCTGTGATCCACGGCAAGTACAACCACGAAGAAACCGTGGCCACCAGCTCCTTTGCCCAAAAATATCTGGTGGTGCTGAACCTGGAAGAGGCGGAATGGGTCGCCCGCTACATTTTGCACGGCGGAGATGCGGCAGAATTTCGGCGCCGCTTCGGCAAGGCCACATCTCCCGGCTTCGATCCGGATCGGGATCTGGAGCGGATCGGCATCGCCAACCAGACCACGATGCTGGAAGGGGAAACGCGCGCCATTGCCAAGCTGTTTGAGACCACCATGCTGCGCAAATATGGCCCCCAGGAGCTGGACAAGCACTTCATGAGCTTTAACACCATCTGCAACGCCACCCAAGAACGGCAGGACGCCATGTTCGAGCTGCTGGAGCGGCCCTTGGACGTGGTGGTGGTAATCGGCGGGTTTAACTCCTCCAACACCACCCACCTGCAGGAAATTGCCCTGGCCAAGGGGCTGCCCTCCTATCACATCGATGGCCCCGACTGCATCCAGCCCCCCAACCGCATCCGCCACAAGCCCCTCCACCAAGACCCAATTGTTACCGAGGGGTGGCTGCCCGACGGGCCAGTGCAGATTGGTATTACCTCCGGTGCCTCTACCCCCGACCGCGTCGTGGAGGAGGTGATCCTACGCATCTTTGCCCTGCGCGAACAGCCGCAGACCCCTCCGCAGGGATCCCTTCCCCTCGGCTTCTAGAAGGCGTGCTCACCACTCTTTTTCAGGTCTACCTCCCCCTGCTGGGCTGGACGCTGCTGGGGTTTGTCCTGCAGAGAGGGCTACCTCCCCCCTGGCGCCATTGGCTAAATCCCCAAGCGCTGGGCCGCTTCATGTTTTGGGTGGGGGTTCCCCTGGGCACCCTTGGGTTTATGCAGACGGCGGACCTCTCTGGCCAGCTCTGGGCGGCCCCTTTGGTCTGCTGGCTGGCCACAGGGCTAGGGTATACCCTGGCCAGTGCCTGGCTGCAGTGGCAGCACCACACCTGGCAGGGGAAGAAAGATTGGGATCCCTGGCTTTGGAGCAGAGCCCGGCGAGGCAGCTTTTACCTGACAGCCACCCTGGGAAATACGGGTTATTTGGGCTACCCCATCTGCTTGGCGGTGGGCGGGAGCGCCTACTTTGGCTGGGCTTTGTTTTACGACCTGTTGGGCACCCTCTTGGCCGCCTACGGTCTGGGAGTCTGGGTTGCCAGCCGCTACAGCGCTTCCTTCATCCCTCCCCGGCAGGCTATGCTCCGAGTCCTGAGCAGTCCCACTCTCTGGTCTTTCTTTGTCGGCCTGGCAATGGCTCGCCACCCTCTCCCAGAATGGCTGGCCCAAGGGCTGACTGCCTTTGCCTGGAGCACGATTCCCTTGAGCTTAATCCTTTTGGGCATACGGCTAGCCCAGGTGCCGCACTGGGGATCCCTTCGCCCCGCCGCCGCGGCCCTCTTCATCAAAATTGTTGTCCTGCCCCTTTTGGTGGGCCTGGGGTTAGCCTTGACCCCCTATCCCCCCTTGGCCAAGCTGGTGCTGGTCTTGCAGACCGGCATGCCTCCTGCTATTGCCACCCTGGTGCTGGCGGAGGAATACGACTTGGATCGGGAGCTAACAGCAACAGCCTTGGCCCTAGGCTACGTGGCGGCCCTGCTGACCCTACCTTTCTGGTTGCTGCTGTGGGGAACCTAGTAGGCCAGGTGAGAGAGGGTTTGCTCCAGGTAGCGATGTACCAGACGATCCAGGTCAGCCTCCTGGCTGGGCAGTTCCCGTCCTTGGAGCCATCCGCGGAAGCCCGAGCTTTCCACGATGGCCTGGCGCAACGGCTTCCAAACCGCTTGGGCGCGCCGTTCTGTATCGGGGCTGAGAGCAGGACTGGTCATGGTTTCTGAAGAGGAAGCTGAGAGCAGACTGAACTCAGGATAGCCCGGATCCCTGTTGGCTTTAGCTCTCTAGGATACAAATCTGCCTATCTCTCTCCCTGAGGGAGAGGGGCTGGGGGCAAGGGGATCCCTAAACGAACAATTGGCTGCGCTGCTGGATGCGCAGGGCTGGCCCCAAGGCATTGAGGAGGGCAACGCCATAGCTGCGGGCAACGATGCGGCTATCCAAAATCGCCACCCAGCGGGTGGGCAAGCCGGAGGCTTCACCTGCTTCTGCGCCTTGTCGCAGAGGTGCAACAGCCCGCTGCAATTGGCTGGCCGCCACTGGCAAGAGGTATTGGCGGAACCAGTCCTGTTGGGTGCGCTGCAGATACTGCACCCGTCCGGCCACCCTTGGATCCTCCATCGAGGGAAAGGGCAAGGTGGCAATGGCCAGCAGTTCCGGACAGGGCAGGCTGGCCTTGTGCTGCAGCCAGTAGGGCCAGTCGCAGACCAAAATGCCCTTTTCTCCGGGAAATAGGCTGTTTACCCGCACCCGCGAGCCAAATTCGGCAGCCAAAGCAGCCCCCACCTGTACCTGCAGAGGTTGATCCGACACCAGCACCACCACAAAGCCCTGCACCTGCGGGATCAGGCTCCTTAGCTCCTGCAACAGGTGCTCCCGGAAGAGGGGGCTGTTGGGCAAGGGCAGCCGCGGCAAGTAGAGGGAAAGGCTCGGCAAGGGCTCCCCGCCGGAACGGATCCAATCCTCGCCTGAGCTGAAGCGCAAGGGCGTCAGATCTGGCAAGCCCAGGCGCCAACGATAGGCCTCCGCCTGCCGATCCAGGTCCAGGGCCTCGCCGATGATCACTACCGGCTGAGTGGCCCAGATGGGTGCCAGCCACTCGTGTAGAGCCGCCGGGCTGTGGTAAAGGGTGAGGCGACCGGTCTCGCGGTCAGTTTCCGCCCACCAAACCCAGCGGGAAGCGGGATCCCCCTCGGCGCAGAGCCGCTGGCGGAGCTGATCCCAAGGATCCGGCAGCCAGCCGGCGTAGCTCACCACCAAAGACAGCGCTGCCTCCAGGTGAGCCTGTTCATCTGCCTGCAGGAGGCAGCGAGAAAGCGGTCGCCGCAAAAGCTGCAGGGCTAAATTCACCTGGGCCTGGGAAAGCCGCTCCGCCTCGGCAGGGAAGATCTGCCGCAGTTGCTGCCAGTGACTGGCTTCCAGGGTGACCGTCAGCGCCTGGTAGGCCCACTCTTCCAGGTCTTCGGCTCCGTCCAGGATGAGAGGGATCCCAGTCGGCATCTCTGCTCCCCTCAAGCGAGCCCGCAGCCAGTCCAGGGGATCCACCAGCAGCAACCCCTGAAAATCGGGATCCGGCCAACGGTCTTTTTGCAGGACGGGCTTGTGCAACTGCAGGGTCTGCCGGAGCCAAGGGATCTCTTCTCCCAAGATTTGCGCCTGCACGGACACTGTGGCACAGAGCAACGTGGCACTCGGCCACATCAACGCCGGCAGCAGATAGCTGAGGCGGTGCTGGCCCCCGGCGGGCACCTGAATCAAGGTGCTGCGACCCAACCGCAATCCCCGTGCCACCATGCGGGCCATTGTCAACTGATGGGGCCACACGGCTTCGGGAGACCGCCGCAAAAGCTGTCGCAACTGTTGGTGAACCTCAACCTCGATCACAGTCAGTACGCCAAGGATCTGCCACAGGCGCTAGGGTGAACTAGCCTATTCTAGGGTAGGGAAGAAAACCAAAGAGCACCCCTGGGGTGAGCGATGTCTGCTATTTCTGCTGTTCACACCACCTTGACCGCGCAAGAGCAAGCCGCGCAGAGGGGATCCCTGCTCTTGGATCGCTCCGAGTGGGGCCGCCTGCGCCTGCAGGGATCCCCTGGCTTGGACTACTTGCACAGCCAGAGTACTCAGGATCTCAAGGCTCTCAAGCCCGGCCAGGGGGCAGATACGGTATTTGTCACCCCCACAGCAGGGATCCTAGATCTGGCCACGGTCTACGTGGAAGAGGAGGCCTGCTGGATTTGGACTTCGCCGCAGCGGCGCAGCCTGCTGATGCAGAGCCTGGGGCGTATGTTGCCCTTTGTGCGCGGGGCCCAGCTAGCCGATGTGACCGGGCAGACCTTTGCCTTTGGGCTAATTGGCCCCCAGAGCCAGGCCCTTTTGGAGAAGGGGGTGGCTGCAGAAGGGATCCCGACAAAACTGTATGAGCACCGCCAGGTAGAGATCCAGGGGATCCCCGTCCATTTGGCCTGCGGCAGCGGCCTCGCCCAGCCAGGATTTACCCTCTGGGGGGCTAGCGAACACAAAGCTGCCCTTGTCGACTATCTGATCCAAGCTGGAGCAGAGCTGGCCTCACCTGAACTTTGGGAAGCCCTGCGCCTAGAGGCCGGTCGCCCTGCCGCCGACCGCGAGCTGACCCCCGACTACAACCCTTTGGAAGCCGGCCTGTGGCATGCCATTTCCCTCTCCAAAGGGTGCTACATCGGCCAGGAAGTCTTGGCCAAGCAGGTAACCTACCGGCGCATCCGCCAAACCCTCTGGGGGATCTGCCTCCAGGGCGAGGCCCAGCCCGGTGCCGACATCGTGCGGCAAGGGGAGAAGATCGGCGTGTTAACCAGCGCTGGCCTCACCTCCCAGGGCCACGTGGGCCTGGGCTATGTGCGCACCAAATTCGCGCCCGCCGAAGGATGGGAGGTGGAGGTTGGTTCAACAACCGGCCTCCTCACCCGCCCGCCCTTTTTGAGCTTTCCGCCCGTTGTTTGAGGAGATCTCAGCTCCCTAGAGATCGAAATGGCGGCGAAAGCGGGGATCCCACCTGTCCTTTTTGCGCTGATTACAGACTTTGCACAGGGTTTGCAAGTTGCTGATGTCGTTGCTGCCGCCCTGGGCAAGGGGGATGATGTGATCAACCTGAAGCTGCACCTCGGGGGGCGATTTGCCACAACTGCGGCAGCGGAAGCCATCCCTTTGGAAGACATACTCCCGCACAGATGGTGGGATCGGGATCCTCTCGCCAGGTTTTTTCTCTTTCATCCACTACTCACCTGTATTGCGAAAACTATCTAGTTCGGAGTCTCGAGATGGGCTATCGGGAGTAAACTCGAGACAAACTTTAAGGGATATCTTGCCCTCAGCCCAATCCTTTCTAGGCTGTAAGATTCGGGATTTTACTCCCTCTACTAAAGCTCTAATTTCTACGTGAACCTTTTTTGAGCGAAGGTAGCCATTTGTTCGTGCGATATCTGCAAGAAAGTAATCAATAATTGCACTGTGCAAAACGCTGGGAAGATAGATTTGGTTGCCAATCGCAACGGCAGTTTCTTTGTCATCTGCTTTGAGAAGTATCGAGTCGAACACAGCCTTGTTTCCCATTGCTCACAGACTTCGCTAGCCAGTATCTTCTCGAAAGGGATCCAGAGGAGATTCACTGCTTGCTGATCCTGGATCTTCTGGCTCAAACTCAACTGCTGCTACCAGCTTTACCCTAACTCTGCCATCAACCCATGGCAAGCCAGGACGTAAAAGTTTAGCAGGAACCCCTCTCGCATCAGTTATTTTGCCCAAATTGACCGAGCTATAGTCAACTGAAATGTTTCTGGCTCTAAGTTTATTATATAAACGAGATCCAAAGTCATCATAAGCACTTTCCAAGCAAGCTTTGGTAAATTCTTGTGAGTAGATCAGGCGTCCTCCTACATCAATAACAGTATTTGGAAAAGTATCTATCTGGACAAAGCGCTCTTGAGGTTGCTCCTCGCCTGACACTGCCCCGGCCTCCTAATGCATTCCGCCAGCTTAAGCTATTCCTCGTCTGTGCGAAGATCGTCCAGAAGAGATCCATCGCTACTCTCTGAGCCCGTATACTCTGGCTCAAACTCTACGGTGATCCGCAACCTTACCCTGCCCTTCTCCCACTCCTTCTTACCCGGCACCAGGAGCTGACAGGCAAGGCCCTGATCAAACCACTTCGCTTCTTGCAGTAGCTTTTCTTCAGGCCGGGGAGCAAGAAGGCTGCTAGCAATATTAAGCAAGTTTTCGGGTGGAAGGATCCCTGAGGATCTCAAGGCCGCAATAAACAGGCGATTGAGCTCTTCTTTTTTAGGTAAATCCTCTTGGGCTGCTTTGACCAGGCTGGCAACCTTGAAAGTTTTCTCCCCTATAGAGAGGATCCCTTCTGAGTGTTGCTGCAAGGGCATGGACTTAGACAAGAAAACCTCACCCCCCTTCAAATAGTAAGGAGAAACAAGCCGCTCTACTTTAGGTCGTCAAGTATGCTGTCCAGCTCAGGGAAAATCTTGCCTAAGTCAGAGACCTCATCACTTGGCCCGCTTTTGCTGGCTGGCTGCTCGGGAGAACTTGCTGAGGTGTCGGCTGATTCGCCGGTCAAAGAAGGCTTAGGTAGAGAAATCAAGGGCAAAAGTTCGCGACCTAAGCCCATAGCCTGTAAGCATAGGTTGATCCCAGAAACAGCTTGGTTGTAGCTATCGATCTTTGCTTCTAGATCCCTTAGACGCTGTTGATTTAAGGCAATTCTTTCTTCTGCTTCTTTCCTAAGCGTCGCCTCCATAAATTGCTTTGCTTCGGGATACTTTTGCAGAATTTCGTTAGCCACTTCCTTAGCAACGGGCAAGAGCTGAGTCTTGAGGGTATTGTTGGTTTCTTGCCGGAAGTTAGAGCGTATTGTCTGGACGACTTTGGGCTCAAAGTCAAGCTTGAGCAATTGCCGGATCCCGGGCTCGGCATCTCGAATAGCCGAAATATCGTAGGACTGAGACGTTTGCTTCAGAACTTCCCGGAACTGATAGATTGAGAAAGTACCCTCATCATAGAAACGAGGACTTTCTCTTAGATACCGATCGCACTCCTTGCGAGCACCGCTGACTAATGCAGTGCGAACTTTTTCCCTAACCTCTAGTAGTTTCTTCTCTAGGTCACCGTCGGATCCCAGTAGGCGAAACAACTGCTTGTAGTAGTCTGCACTGCGTACACGATCGATAAGCCGGCGAAAGGAGTTCTCTACAACTGTGGTGGCAGACTCGACCAGTATATCCTCTAGATGGTTTGACAGGTAGTAAAGGGCTTCAACCAGGACAGCCAAAAAGGGAGCTGTGGAGTTACGGTGGTGGATGCAGACAGCTTGGCTATAGGCATTGTCTACTGAAAATGTGTCCAGAAGCTCATCCAGCCTGCGCACCATCTTGGCCTGCAGCTTTCGAAAGTCAGACTCAAACTCTTTATCTGTTCCGTCAATAATCTCGTTGACCATAGTTTGAATATGTTCGTCGAACTCTTGACCAATTTTATTCAACTGCTGGTTAATGAGCATTAACTCATGGGCAATCATGCTGTCAACTTCTCTCGGCTGGCTATCCAAGTCTCCATAAAGATCTATATAGGACTTTCTGAGCTCAATACACAGAGGCTGCAGGTCATCGGCAAGAGCTATAAACAACTGCGGTCGCTTTTCTTCCGTCAGATAGCGAGTAATCCCACTGCGGAATTCTTCTATGCCGCTATCCTTGATCATGTACTCAACTAGGGGCATGCCCCACTCGTTTAGAATTCGAATGTAGTTATCGATAGGAGTCTCATAGCCATGCACGGAAGGGCGGAAGGGGGATCCAACAAGTCTTCCTGAAGAGCTGCAGTACTTAACAAACTCGCTAATAAACTGAGGTGTTTGCTCTCTGCCACCCAGCTCCTTTATACTTTCCGAAAAGATGGTATCGAGGCCAAACCTCGTTTCTCGAGTCGTTGCCTTGATCTGCGAGCCGTAGAAGCCCAGCAGGGCGCTGGTTTTAAATAGGCGGGCTTGGCGAAACTGTTGGTCAATGATAGCCTCTAATCTCTGCCTTAGCTGGGAGTTGTACCAAGTTTCATCAATGCGGTTGAACACGTAAAAAACTCGATCCCGAATGCTGTCGCTGCTCTGGATGTGCTCAATGAGTTCTGTTTCTTCTTTAGTCAGCTCACCCGTAGTAGCACACTTGAGGACGCAGACAACTGCGGAAGTGTTTGGATCGGCAATTTTTTGATAGGTGCGCTCGGCGTCCGCTTTAACCGGAGCATCGATTCCAGGGGTATCGACAATAACGTTTCCGTCTTCTAATAGAGGATGATGGCAGTAGTACTCGATCTTCCGCAGAACTGCACTATTGGCACCGCGCCGGGCAAAACTGGCCGCTTCTCTTAGGTTGCCAAGGTTAAGCTGTTCCATCGAGAAGACTCTGTTTTCGGTTGGGTGAATTCTGGCGCGGTTTTGCTGGAAACCTTCAATTAACAAGCGCAGCGCATCTGCTTGCTTTGCCCGTTCCGACTTGCTTTTGCCGCCCTCTTGGTGAACAATGGCCTCAGCCTGCTCTTTTAGGCGATTGAGTGTGGCTTCCTCTAGGTTGTTGCCACTGGGCAGGGCTAAGCCCAAGCGAGTGCAGAAGGCAGCCATCTGTTCCTGTACCTGGTGCTCGCTGAGGAAGGTGAGTACTACCCTCTCGGCGGCAGGCTCTGCATAGGAGATGTAGCACTCTGTCCCTGTGGCGTGTCCTTCGGCGCTGTAGAGAAGCTCCCTTTCTAGCAAAGCGTTGATCAACATCGACTTGCCGGCGCTAAAAGCACCGGCGAAGACAATCTCAAAGGTTGGGGAAATAGCCTTGCTCAGCGAAGCTTGAATTCGGGTTGTATCTTGCTTTCCTGAAAGGGTGGGATCCTGCTGCCAGAGGTTTAGAATCGTTTCAACGTGCTCCCGTAAGTTTTCGCACTGAGGCAAGAGTTGCACAGCCATCTCAGGGATCTCCGCTAGGGCTGGGGAGATTATAACGCCCTCAGCCCTAAGGGGAAGGTTCTCATGCTACTTTTCTTCAGATAAGGCACCCTTTGATGGCTAACAGCACAGAACCTAGCTTGCCAGGGCAAAGAGGTCGCTCCACTCGCGGTTGGGAACGCCGGGCTTGGCGATGATCTCGAAGATGCGGTTTTTCGCTGCCGGTTGAAACAAGCTTTCGACAGCTACCTGGGCAACTTTGATGCGAGGGACGCTGCCCTCAAAGAGGGTATCGGCCTTGGAGAGGACAATGCCATCTTCGTTGTCCTGGTTTTTCAGGCCCCCTGGCCGAATGATGGTGTAGGTGAGGCCGCTTTTTTGCAAGTATTCTTCGGCTTGCTTTTTCCACACCAAGATCAGCCAAAACAAGTTGAGAGGATGGAACAACTGAGACACGCACAGAGAAGAAATCAAAACAAAGTGTTGGATCCCTTTGGCCTTGGCTACATCCACTAAGTTCTTGGTGCCTTGGTAGTCCACTCGGTAGGGCAGAAAGGGATCCCAACTGGGCCTAGCGCCAGTAGCGCAGAGCACCACCGTGCATCCTTCCATGCCGGCTTCCAGCGTGGCCGGATCCAGCACATCTCCCACCACCACTTCTGCTTCGGGGGGCAGAACCCGAGCGGCCAACTCGCGGCTGCGCACCAGCGCCCGTACCGGGATGCCGCGGCCCACCAACTCTTGGACAATGCGCCGCCCTGTTTCTCCTGTAGCCCCTGCAACAAAAGCCTTCATCCTCTCCCCCTGCCAAACTGCTTAATGTGACGGTGGCGGTTCCAGGTTCCATGCTGGCCTTGCTAAGACCATTATCTTCCCAAAATCCGCCCAGGCAGGGATCCTGTCCATGCGACAGGGGTAGTCGCGGCAACCGCGGGCGCCAGCTTCGATCCCGGCAGCCGGCCAGCTCCAAAACATCCTCCGCTCCACCGCCGGGTAGACCTGCGGTTCAAAGGGAAGGGATCTTGAAAGTCTTGAAGCTTTATTGAATAGGTTTGGCCACATCCCCCACCTTAAAGCCAGAGCTGCTGAGAATGCGGCCCACACTGGATCCCTGATCCACCTCTGTCAGTTGGATCTGGCCAGCGGGCTCAGTCAATTTGCGCAGGACTGCCCCCGTGGCCGGATCTTTAACCTCGCGAACGACGCGCTCCACAGACAGGATCAATCCCACGCGGTAGCCGTCGCTGCTGCCCTTGTTCAAGATCACCTGGTTACCATAGACATCCGCCACCAAGGCATCGACGGTCGGCAAAGAGCGGGGCTGGGCCGCTAAGCGACTGGCAAAACCGGCCAACTGCTGGGCAATTTGCTCCACCGCCTGTTGGCTGGCCAAAACCAGTAGCTTTTCTTCGTTGCTGGTGGCCGATCCCCCGCCAAAGTCGGCAACCGTGACGGTGCTATCCGACTGGCTGACGTTGCCCCGGCCCTCGACCACGGCCAAGATCTCCGCCGTGCTGGTGCTCACCAGGCGGGCATTGAGCTGCACGTTGGCATCAGCATCCACCACCTCGGCCCCCACCGCCAGCGGGAAGCTGCCGAAGGGGGTCAAGACCCGCGCCTCACCCCCAGAACGGCGCACCGACACATCGAACTGGGTAACACTGCCGAGGATCACAGCATCGACCCCGAGGATCCGGCCCACCTGAGCGGCGGTGTTGGCATCTAAGCGCCCCGATAGCCCCAAGTTCTGCTCGGCCAAGATCGCGTCCAGCCGCGAGGGCTCGATAACCGAAAAGGTGCCATCTCTCACCAGCCGATCCACCAGCAGATCGCTCACCCCCCGGGATGCCTCGCGCAGGCTTTAGGAATTGCTGAGGCTGCTGAAATCAAAATCCAAAACCGCAACGCGCGGGCGAGTGGTGGGTTGAGGCGCTTGTCCTACCTGGCTGGGGGCAGAGAGATTGCAGCGAAGGTCTTGGGGAAACTTCTGGCACAGCTCCGGATTGGTGGATTGGGCAGCCACCGGGATCCCCATCCAACCCAAGCTCAGCAGCGGGATCCCGAACAGCAGAATGGAAGAGAGGCTGCGCATGGTTGAGCGATCTCCTAGATCGAAGAGGTGGCCACAGTCCATTCTCAGCTTGCACCCAAAAGCGGGGCGGTGACCGGCATCACCTGGGCGCCTGTTCCCAGAAGATGTCCTATACTCTACCGATTCCAAGGCCATTGGGAGAAGGGATTGAGAAGGTTGGCACAGAGGAGTTGACAGATCTCAACAGTTAAGACTGAGCAGAGATGCTCGCCCTTTGTGAGTTGCCGGAAAAAGCTTGACCCGCTTTATTGGGCCGGGTTTAGATTGGGATCGAGCGTGCAAACTCAGTGTTAGCCTAGTAAAGCTGTGTTTTTGTACAAGCTATGCCTGTTCCTAAGAAGAAAACCTCCAAAGCCCGCAGTCGCAGGCGGTATGCGGTTTGGCTGGGCAAAGCCAAGCTTCAGGCCCAGCGGGCGATGACCATTGGGCGCGCCATCCTCAGCGGTCGCAACACCGGCTTCTACTACCCCAAAGCCAAGTCGGAAGAAGAGGAGGGAGAAGAATAGGGATCCCCATAGCCGGAAGAGTGGTTTACATTGGGGTCAGGCTCTCTTGAGAGCTGTTCTGCTACCTCCCAGTCTTGGCTGTTCAGCGACTTGCATGCGCTCGTTGACCTCTCTTACCTACTACCAGCGGCTGGGCTTGTCTCCAGGGGCCTCTCCTGAGGACATTCGGCGGGCCTACCGGCAGTTGAGCAAACGCTACCATCCCGACACTTCTCCTCTGGCGCCAGAGGTGGCGATTCGTTGCTTCCAAGAACTCCAGGAAGCCTACCTTGTCCTCAGCAACCCGGCAAAACGGGCCATCTACGATGCCAGCCTGCGGGCGGTGACGGCCAACATGGGATCCCCCGGTGCTGATTCTCTGGAGCTGCGCATGGAAACCCGGCCTCTCTCGGCGGGCGAGCTCTGCGCCCTGCTGCTGATGGGCTCCACCTTCGTGGCGTGTTTGGTGTTGGCGGTTGCTTTGGCCTGGCTACGGGAGGGTGGGGTGGGCTGACCAACTCCGGTTGCTTGTGGATGAGGTTAAGACAAAGCGCTCAGGGCTTCCCATTGATAAGGTGCTTGAATGGAATAGGTTGTTAACTTTTGTTTTGTTCGACGGCTTCTCTGCGCGCCATCTCCCCATGCCTTTGCCTCCTGCAACTACGCCTCTCTACAATCACCCGCTCCACGCCATCGAACGCTGGCTGGAGGATCAGGGCTGCACCCGTGACCCGCAGAATGTGGAGCAGTGGTTTTGCGAGCGGCCCGGCTGGAAAGCCTGCCTGCGCCTGGAGGAGACCAGCATTTGGGTGCGCTATACCTATCCTGATGGCAACACCAAAACTCTGTCTTTTCCCTATTCGCTAAGCCGCCAGGATGTAGAGCAGGCCATTTTTGAGGACTAGCCGGCTATGCGCATTCTGCAACTGCCTGCCCTGCGCGACAACTACATCTATCTGCTGCACGATCCCGAGACGGCCACGGCAGCGGTGGTGGATCCGACACTGGCCGAGCCGGTGCTGGATAAACTGGCTGAGCTAGGGGCGGAGCTGGTGGCCATCTTCAACACCCACCACCACCACGACCATGTGGGGGGCAACCTGCAACTTTTGGCCCGCTACCCCCGTGCCGTCGTCTACGGCAGCCAGGCGGATCGGGGACGGATCCCGGGCCAGACGGTGGAGCTGCAGGCGGGAGAGACGGTGGCATTTGCGGGCCGGCAGGCGAAGGTGCTGTTTGTGCCCGGCCATACGCGGGGACATGTTGCCTACTACTTTCCCGAAAGCGGGGATCTCTTCTGCGGCGATACCCTGTTTGCCGGGGGATGCGGGCGCCTCTTTGAGGGCACCCCGGAGCAGATGCTGGGATCCCTGGATCAACTGCGGCAGTTGCCGGAAGCCACGCGGGTCTGGTGTGCCCACGAATACACCTTGAACAATCTCAAGTTTGCCCTGACGGTGGATGGGGACAACCCCGACTTGCAGGCGCGCTACCAACAGGTGGTGGCCCTGCGCCAGGCGGGATCCCCAACTGTCCCCAGCACCATCGGCGAAGAGCGCCGCACCAATCCTTTTTTGCGCTGGGATCAGCCGGCTTTGCGGGCGGCTACGGGCGCTCAAGATCCGGTGCGGGTTTTTGCCCGGCTGCGGGGTATGAAGGATCAATTCTAAGGCTGGCCGGAACGCGAACGGGGCCGAGTTGTGATTGGGATCCTGTCCTGACGCTGGGGATTCCCAGTTTGCTTTCCGTAAGATTGGCTTCTTTTTTCGGGAAGGCGGGACATACTGCTAAGTAAGATAGGTAACCTCGGTGGGCCTGCATGGCTACTCCCTAAGCCCCCATGTCTTGTCTTGACTGCCCAGCTCTGCCCACCTTTATGCAGGAGGCAGGGCGTTTGTTTCTCTGGCTGCCCACTCCTCATACCCACCGGAAAATCTGGCAGGCCCTGGAGGCCAAGACAGAGGTTCCCGTTCAACTTTTGGAAGACCTTGGCCTAGTTGTTGCCATTGCCCAGGGGGCCCTCAAGAAGACCCTGGAGACAATGGCCGAGGTTCTCTCCCAAGGAGAGATGCAGGCCAGCCGCGCCTTGTTTTTGCCTGGGGATAGGGATCCCTGCTGGCAAGATTGCGCCCGGGTGGAGTCGTTGCTGCAGTTGTTCCACCGCACCCAAGCCGAGCTGTTGTTGGAATTGTTGAAGGAAAACCGCCTCACCACCTATTTCCAGCCCATTGTCCGGGCGCGGGATCCCGCTTGGGTGGTGGGCCACGAAGCGCTGGTGCGGGGGTTGGACAGAGAGGGCAAGGTCATTGGCCCGGACTTGCTTTTTGCCACGGCCCGCGAAGCCGGGTTGCTCTATCACCTGGACTTGGCTGCCCGCCGCACGGCCATTGCTGCCGCCACCCAGCACCGCCTCGAGGGGGATCTGTTCATCAACTTCAGCCCCACGGCCATTTACGACCCAGCCTTTTGCCTGCGCTCTACTGTCTGGGCCATCAGCCGCGCCGGGATCCCGCCAGAACGGGTGGTGTTTGAGGTCAATGAATCCGACCGCAGCCCCGATTTGGATCATTTGCAGCGGATTTTGCGGTTTTACCGGCAGGCGGGCTTTCGGGTGGCGCTGGATGGCCTGGGCGCCGGCTACGGATCCCTAAACCTGTTGCACCGGTTGCAGCCAGATGTCATCAAGCTGGATAGGGAGCTCATTCGCGGCGTAGATGGGGATCCCTACAAGGCGGTGATTGCCCAAAAGGTGCTGGAGCTGGCCCAAGAGCTGGGGATCGTCACCCTGGCCGAAGGGATCGAGACGGCAGAGGAGCTGCAGTGGGTGCGCGACCACGGGGTGGACCTGGTGCAGGGCTTTTTCATCGCCCGGCCCCAGCCTGTTCCCCCAGGATTAGGATCCATAGGATAGCTGCCCCCACGGCTTGAGCGGCTACTGAGAAGATGACCAAAGCTGGGAGGAAGAGATCGTAGAGCACCCCCATCAGGGCGCTGCCCAAAAACCAGGCCAGGCCGTAGAGGCTGGTAAACAGCCCAAAGGCAAAGCCCCTCGCCTGGGGAGCCACCATGCCGGCTACTGCCGCCTTCATGACCGATTCCTGAGCCCCCAAGCCAATCCCCCAGAGCACTATGCCCACCACCGCCAGCCCGTAGCTGCCGGAAAAGGCCAGCGGCGCAAAACCGGCAGACAGGACCACCGCCCCCAGCAGGCTCCCCAGCCGGATGCGGTCAAACAGCCAGCCACAGCCCAAGGCCGCCAAGGCATCCACCCCCATGGCCAGGGCGTAGAGCAAGGGGATCCCTGCCTCCTCGCTCCCCGACTGTCGTTGCAGATGGAAAGCAATGAGGGGAAAGTCGGCAAACCCCACGGCCACACAGGCCGCTGCTATGAGATAGAGCCAAAAGACCCTGGAAAAGCCTTGTGCTGGAGCGGTTTCCGGCTCCGGCTCAAAGTCGCGCGGGGTGGGATAGAGCCATCGGGCCAGCCCCAGCACCCCCAGCCCCAGAGCCGCCGGGATCCCCAAGGCCAAGAATCCACCCCGGAACCCGTAGCCGGCGGCAACCATCCCTGCCACCAGCAGCGGCCCCCCCACCGCCCCGATTTGATCCAAGGTCTCGTGCAGGCCAAACCCAATGCCCTGGCCCACCTGCAGAGCCGCATGGGAGAGCAACACATCCCGCGGCGGGGTGCGGATCCCTTTGCCCAGGCGCTCGGCCAGCAAAAGCAAAGCGGCCCAAGGCCAACTGTCCACCCAGGCCAAAGCGGGGATCGCCGCCGTGTTGACAACATAGCCCAGGGTGGTGAGCTGCCAGTGCCCTCGACTGGGCCGAGAGGGATCCCTACTGAGCCGGTCGCTCCAGTAGCCCACGCCCAGGCGCAGCCCATAGGCCAACAATTCTCCCCCGCCGGCCACCAGCCCCACCACCGTGCCGCTGGCCCCCAGGGATCCCAAAAAAGCTCCGGAGATGCTGCGGGCCCCCTCGTAGGTGGCGTCAGCGCAGAGGCTGACGATCCCGAGGAGGAAGATAAAGCGCCAAGCAGAATCGGACATAGCCAGCTCCTGAGGACGGGCAATCCAACTGGGGATCGGGACTATGGCTGGGGCTGAGGAGCGTGATGGAATACTTGGACGCTGTGGCAAGTAACTAGACCGTCGCGCACCAGGTTTTTGACATCCGGCAGAAAGGCCTTGATTTTCTCCGGCGTGTCGATAAACGTTACCAAAATGGGCAGATCTGTGTAAAGCTCGAGAAGGTTGCTGCTGCGAATGTGACTGTTGTGGCCAAAGCTGGCAATGGCTCTCACCATGGTACCGCCCGCCATGCCCCGCCGACGGGCCAGCTCCAGCAGAGCCAGGTAGAGAAGCTTATTTTGTCAGTGATCCGACTCGCTAATGTAGATACAGTCTTTTAATTTAAAATAGGGTACAGGTATTCAAGAGGAAGGAGAGAAAGG
>NZ_JAOALE010000010.1:62221-82122 GCF_047462575.1 Synechococcus sp. 'PEA 65AY6A-5F PE A' | reverse complement strand
ATTGAACCCCTTCGTCTCACCGCCTATCCTCCAGCCCGCCAAGCTGCGCTGTGGCAGGAGTACCCCGGAGGTTCTGATGGCGCCGTTAGCGGGCGTGCGCAGGGATCCCCAGCATTTCCAGCAAGGTTTTAGCAGCATCCTGGCCGGAGAGCCAGGCGCCTTCTACTCGCTCCCCGGCACACCAATCGCCGGCACAGACCAACGGCAACCCCTTGCCGGCACCGGCAGGGACGTGGGTGCCCAGGCTGGCCAAACCTATCGTTTCCACAGGAAAAGCGTAGCGCCAGCGATGCACCTGCATCCATTGCGGCGAGGCCAGCCAGGGATCCAGCCGTTTGGCGGCGTGATCCAGCAGTTCTCGACCAGCTTTTTCCAACTCGGCGGGGCCGGCATCCAGATACCGCGACGACCACTCCGCCCCCCCGTGCAAGACCACCAGCGGCGGCAAGGGCTGTAGGCGCTTGCTGCTGTCCAGGGCCAGCCAGGCCAGCATCGGATCCTGCAAACACTTGATCCCCTTCCAAGGCGGCAGCGGCGTGCTCTTCGAATAGCCGGCCAAAACGGCAATGCAGGGCTGGTAGGCGGCGGATCCCGGCAGAGAGAGCAGGTTGTCGGCAGGAGGGATCCCCTCTTGCAGCAAAGGCAACAACTGGGGAGCTGGGATTGCCATCACCACTGCCGCGGCCTCGTAGCACTGGCCGTTTTCGGCCTGTAATTGCCAGGTGGTTGCCAGCGGCCTGAGGCCGACCACACGCGTCTGGGTGTGGATGGACAAGGAGGTGGCTAGCTGTTTGGCCAGCGTCGTCATGCCCTGTGGGCAGATGTAGCGGGGTTTCTCGGCGTTGGAGTCCTCTGGGCGCAACCCCTCTCGATCCAGCAGGTGCAACGAGCGCGTCCATTCCCTCAGCAGCCCTAGGCCCAATAGCTCCTTCAGCCAGCGATAAAAGCTGTCGGAATCGGCGGTCAGGTATTGAACCCCGTGATCTACAGGCACTGTTTGTCCGGCATGCTCAACCCGCCGGGTGGCCATGCGCCCACCCAAACCCACCGATTTCTCCAGCACCAAGACCTCCAGCCCCGCCCGCCGCAGTTGCCGTGCGCAGGCTAGGCCAGCCACCCCGGCCCCGACGACAACGACGTCCGCCGACTTTGCGTTGCCCAGGCCTGGCCTTGCCCCCTGGAGATTTTCGTCTGACATACAGGGCCTATCGGCTGCAACCGGATCCCACCTTCAACTCCCGCTCTTGCCAAAGGGGTTGTTGCCCCTTTCGCCGAAGAGCTTGGCTTCCCCCTTGATGGCAGCCTTGATGATGTTGTAAGCGGCCCAGCCAACCACCAAAACAATGGGTGCCAGGACGATCAGCGGACGGAGATCCATATCCATAGTTTCATCCCCCTCTCATCAACGGAGTAACAAGAGCTTCCAGAGTTAGCAACTGCTGGGATCCCGAAGAGCGAAGCTTTTTTGGGGTTTGGGTTTCGCTTTGGGCGGGGTACAACTCCGGAAGAACGGCTATGTCCAGAATAAACCCAGGTATACCTTCTCCCGCTAAGCCCTGACGGACTGGGGCAAAAACCTCCGCTCACGCCAGCAGGACAGGATCCCTGGATGATTTCTCAGAGTTGCTGCTTACTCAGGATCTTCACACAGCCGGAGAGTGGCTGCTTCGCCGTTCCTAGCCCATTCTGCAGCAAGCCCGGCTTCTGGACAAGAGCTTGCCTTGTTGCCTCTTGCGGGGATGGGCCAATCGAGCTAGGCGAGAACGTCCGTCGCTGGCGCCACGTAGACTGCGCCCGAGAGTAGCGCGGAAGTTTAGCCAGCCAGGGAGTAGCGCTCCATCAAGTAGCAGAGGCAATCTTGGCGGATGATGCGGCTGTTGAGGGTGAGCATGCCGGGCATGATGGGCACGCGGGTGCGAATTTCGCCATCTTGGGCATAGAAGAAGCGATCCGCCACATCTTGGCCCTGCTCGTCTTGTACCTCCAGGTGGAAGCCGTTGTTCGTCCAGCCGATGCGGGTGTGGGGAGGGAGCTCCCGAAAATTGAGGAGATCCAAATCGGGGGGAAAGCGCAGGTGCGGGTCGCCCGCCTCTTCCCCAAAGCCGAAGCTTACCTCGTCTGGGATCTTGACGATGGCGACGCTGTGGAACAGGTCGATATCCTGGCTGAGGACGGGGCGTTGCGGCAGCGCCGACAGGTGCAGGCAGGCTTCCAGAAATTCGCAGGCATGTTGGGTGCCGTGGGGCTGATCCGGCTTGCCACATTCCAGGGTTACCGCCGGGCAGAAGCGCCCAAAGGCCATGCTCTGCACGCCTTCTGGCCGCCTGAAGTAGAGGACAGTGCGACCAAACAAGGTGGCCAGGTGCAAGGTGGAAGGATCTAGGTAATTGACACAGGCGTAATGGGGGTTGGTGCCCGTGTTGTTGTGGATGTCAACGCTGGCAAAGACGCCGCGTTGCCGCATCTGCCGCAAAACCGCCTCGGCCATGGCATGCTCGGGGGTGGAGCCGGGGACCCAAATGCGGTTGTAGTCTGGCTGGCCGTCCAGGCGCCGCTGCCCATAGCGAGCAGCCCGTACATTGCCGATGAAGAGAGACAGAGAACGGGGCAGTTCCCGCCGGGTGTAGCGGCGCAGAAGCTGTTGCACCGCCTGCCAGCCGGTGACCTCGTTGCCGTGCAGCAGGACGGATACAAACAGGGGGGGATCCCGCCGTCCCGCCAGATGGATAAGGGTCGGCCCGCCCAAGCGATCCTCCAGCTGATGGGCCTCTAGATCCAGGAGTTGATCCGGCAGGTGGTCGAGAACGGTGAGCATAAGGGTTGGGCAAGCACCTCAACGCAAACCTTTTGGCTGCTCAAGGGCAGAGGGGATCCGGGAAATCGAGCCCTCTCTCTAATTCAGAGCCCTCACCCCCAGCCCCTCTCCCAGCGGGAGAGGGGAGATGGAGATTGGGGTAGCGAACTGTCTCATCCCTAGCTGGAAATAAACAACTGGCTGCCGTGCTTGGGGCTTGGGTCGTCGCCCTGCCCTTTGAGAAGGCATCCCTTCCGATACAGGCATGCCCAGGCGGTGATCTGTCTCCCCTGCCATACAGGGAGAGCGCTTCCCTAGCCGAGATCCCAGGTGTGTACCGGCCGGCCTTGCCGCTGCCGTTCCCAGTAGGCACAGGTCAATTGTTGCATATCTTTACCATGCCGAGCCACGTAGCGGCGCTGCCAGGTGGCCCCATTCTGCCCCGACTCTACCCGGGCGCGGAGAATGCCCAGATACTCCTGGATATCCTGGGGGGCCAAGTCCAGTTGCGCCAAGCCCGCCTCTGCTTGCGGGATCAGCTCTTGCAGCAGCAATTGGCGCAGGGATCCCTGCCAACCGTTGAGCCAGGTGATGGGGGCCTCCAGGCCGAAGCGGGCGGCCGCGTAGAAATTGGCGCGGCACTGGGCAAAGCTCAGCTCCTGCTCCGGGGGAAGGGGTCGGGCTCCCAGGGCTTGCACCAGGCCAAAGTAGAAGGCTGCATTGGCGATCATGTCCGGCAGGGTGGGGCCTGCTGCGGCCACCCGCTGTTCGATGCGCAGGTGGGGAACGGGATCCAAGCCGATGAGGGGGCGGTTCCAGCGCCAGATGGTGCCGTTGTGCAGACGCAGATGGGCCAGCTCAGTCGGGGCAGCGGCTAATCTTTGCGGCAACACCACCGGGTAGCGGTGCAGGTTTTCCCAAAACAGCTCCATCAGCGATCCCTGGACATAGCCTTGCCCGAAGGTGACGCGGGGGTGGTGGGTGGGGGCGAGGGGGGGTGGGCCATCCAAGGCTTGCTCGAACACAGGGATGCGGGTTTCCGCCCACAGGTCGTGACCAAACAGATAAGGAGAATTGGCCGCCAGCGCCACCAAGGGGGCCGACACGAGCAGGGAAGCGTTGAAGTAGCGGGCTGCCCGGTGGGGCGACACCTGCAGATGGATTTGAAAGGAGGTGGTGGCCGCCTCCAGCATGATATTGGGGTGGGTGACCCGCAGCCGGGTGGCAGGCCCTTCGATCGCCAGGCCCAGAGAAGGGATCCCCGAGGATTGCTCGCGCCGGTGCAGGTTCAGGATCTGCTCGTTGAGGGCCAGATAGCGTTTGCGGGGGGAGATCATCTCCAAGGTTAGCTGCTGCTGCTGCAGCGTGGGTAAAATGCCGATGATCATCAGCCCTGCCTGCAGTTGCTCGGCCACTCGGCAACAGCGATCCCACCTCTGTTCCAGCTCTTGGCGGAGCTGCTGCAGAGCGGATGCAACCAAAACCTGGGGCCGGCTGTTGAGCTCGATGTTGAAGCGGGCCAGTTCCGGCACCACCAGCGGGTCGTTGACGGCCTCCAGGTAAGCTGAGTTGATCGGGGCCGGATCTCCCTGGGGGGTGACCAGCCAAGCTTCCAGCTCAAACCCGCCCACCGGGGATCCCTGGGCAAAAGGCCGGCAAATGGGATCCAGCCCCGGCAGGCCGGCCAGCCAGCGGTCCAGCAGATCCGTCTCCTGCTGCAGCCGAGCTTTGAACTCGGCAAAGTCCTCTGCGCCAAAGCTGAGGGAGGCAATCTCTTGGCCCATCGAGACAACTCCGCGGCTTTCGTGGATGAGATCACTGCACTGCTGGTATCGGGCTTCAGCTTTCGACGAGAAAAATATGGGCCGGCATCGTCCAGGGATCCAGCTTGATGTAGTTGGTGGATCCCTGCCAGGAGTACTGCTGGCCGTCCAAGAGGTCGATCATCTTGAAAGTTTGCCAGTGTTCCAAACCCAAAGCCCCCAGGTTGAGGGTGACCCAGCCAGATTGAATGTGAAACGGATCCAGATTCACCGCCACCAAAATCCGGTTGCTGCCATCAAAGGTGCGCTTGGAGTAGCAGATCAGGGCCTCGTTGTCGGTGGGGTGAAACACCAGGCTCCAGTCGCTTTGCAAAGCCGGGTTTTGCCGCCGGATCTGGTTCACCTGCGCGATCAGAGGCCGCAAGTTATCCGGCGCGTCCAGATCCCAGTGGCGGATTTGGTATTTTTCTGAGTCCAGATACTCTTCGCTGCCGGGGCGGAGCGGGCGGTTTTCACAGAGTTCAAAAGCGGGGCCGTAGATGCCGTAGCTGGCCCCCAGCGTAGCCGCCAGGATGAGGCGCAGCATAAAAGCCGGGCGTCCCCCCTTTTGCAAAAACTCGTTCAGAATATCCGGCGTGTTGGGCCAGAGGTTGGGGCGGTAGTACTCCCGCATCGGGGTTTGGGTGAGCTCGGTGAAGTACTCGGTCAGGCCCCATTTGTCGTTGCGCCAGGTGAAGTAGGTATAGGATTGGGTGAAGCCCAGCTTGGCCAAGGATTTCATCAGCTTGGGGCGCGTAAAGGCTTCGGATAAAAAGATTGTCTCCGGGTGCTTGGCCTTGATCTCGCCGATGCACCACTCCCAGAAGCCAAAGGCTTTGGTGTGGGGATTATCCACCCGAAAGATGGTTACCCCTTGGTCGATCCAGTATTCGATAACGCTTTTTAACTCCTCCCAGAGGGCCTGCCAGTTTTCCGTCTCAAAGTCGAGAGGGTAGATATCTTGGTACTTCTTGGGCGGGTTTTCCGCATATTGAATGGTGCCGTCGGGCCGCTTTTTAAACCATTCCGGGTGCTCTTTCACATAGGGGTGATCTGGCGAACACTGGAAGGCGATATCGAGGGCGATGTCGATGTTGAATTTTTTGGCCTCCGCCACCAAGCGATGAAAATCCTCCAGGGATCCCAGTTGGGGATGGATGGCCTTGTGCCCGCCTTCTGGCCCGCCGATGGCCCAGGGGGAGCCCACGTCATCCGGCTCCGCCGTCATGGCGTTGTTTTTGCCCTTGCGGAAGGTGCGCCCGATGGGGTGGATGGGGGGCAGGTAAAGCACATCAAAGCCCATCTCGGCAATCTGCGGCAGGCGGGCGATCACATCCTGGAAGGTGCCGTGGGTGTGCTCGTCAGGGCCACAGGAGCGGGGAAACAGCTCGTACCAGGTGCTGAAGCGGGCCTTCTCCGGATCCACCCAGACCCGTCGCTCCGGGTAGGCGGTGACGAAGCGGCGCTCGCCGTAGAGCTGCATCAGGGATCCCAGCGTCGGGGAAAGGGCGATCTCGATAGCTGGATCCCCGCCTTGGCGGAGCATTTGGGCGTAGTTGCGCAACTTCGCCGCCAGATCCCCGCTTTGAGCCTGGGCGGCCCGCTCCACGAGCTCCGCCCCGATCAACAGCTCCACCGCCACATCCTGCTCGGCAGCCACCCGCTTGTGCAGATCCTGCTGCCAGGTTTTGAAGGGATCCACCCAGGCCAGAATCCGGTAGAAAGCTTGGCCGATTTGCGTGACCTGGAACTGGGCCCGCCAGCGGTCGTTGCCAAGGGGCTCCATGAAGATCTCCTCCCAGTCGGTTGCCCCGGCCTGGCGGAAACTGAGCACCGCCGAGAGTTGGTCGTGGCCATCGGCGAAGATGTCCGCCTCCACCACCACATACTCCCCCACCGTCCGCTTGATGGCGTAGCGCCCGCCGTCGATTTCCGGCGTCACCGCCTCGATGATGGCGCGTTGCCGACCTTCCGTTGGCCACATCATGATCCCTCAGCTTGCCTTTGCCTGCTCACAGGCTTGCCAGCCTGCCCTTTCAGAATGCCCAACCGACTTTACGTTAGCCCGCCGTTACCGATACATCTTCGATGCGCAGGGCGGGAAAAGCGGTGGTGCCGTTGAAAACGGTTACCTCTTGTGAGATGGCGGAGATATTGCGCAAACAATCGTAGAGGTTGCCGGCAATGGTGGTCTCCAGGATGGGGCGTTTTTCGCCGCCTTTAACCAAAAAGCCCCCCTTCACCACCCCGGAAAAATCGCCAGTGATGGGGTTGCTGCTGCCGGAAAGCCGGGTGACGATAATGCCCCGCTCCATCGCATACAGCTCAGACAAAGGGGTTGTCCCCGGGGCCACGCTCAAACAGGCCGGCCCCACGCCCGGCAAGCTGCCCGCCCCCCCTGTGGCATGGCCGTTGGACGGGATCCCGGCAGCCCGGCCTTCGTAGCTGTTGTACATGAAGTTGCAGAGGATCCCTTCATGGATCAGGGGGGTAATTTGGCGGGGGATCCCCTCGCGGTCGAAGGGCTCGATGGGGTAGCCAGGCAAGCCCAGCCCCTCGGAAACCAACGTCAACAGGGGGCTGGCGATCAGGGATCCCATCTTCTGCGCCAGCGGGCTTTTGCCTTTGCGCACCGCGTCCGCCCCCAGCACAAAGAGGAGATCCCCCAGAAACTCTTCCACCACATCCGGCGGCAGGACGATGGGGCCGCGGAAGCTCTCTCCCTCGGTAGCTCCCAAGGCCCCCACACATTTCTGGACAAAGCGTTCAAAAGCCCGCTCCAGCGCCGGCACCAGATCCGCCCGCTTCTGGACGCTGTCGCCGTCGTAGGCAAAGCTGCCCACCTCGTCCCCATCGATGGCCATGCCGAACAGGGATCCGCCCGCCTCGACGCTGTGGTAGTTGGCGCGGATGCCGGTGGAAGAAGCAATGGCCACGGTATCCTCTTCTACGCTGAACGAGCCGCTGTCGATGGTGATGCGCGGGTCTTGGGAGCGCACCCACTCCACCAGTTGGGATCCCAGTTGCGTCAGCTCGGCGGCATCCAGTTCCAGCAGGCCCGGGTCGAGGGCAAAAGGCACCTGGGGCAGGGGCTGGGGATCTGGCAGGCCGTTGAGGGGATCCGCCGGCGAAGCCTTGGCCATGGCCACCGCCTCAGCAGCCGTCTCCGCCAGATCCTCAGGGCGGTTGGAGGTGGCAAAGCCCAGCCTGCCGCCGCAGAAAACCCGGATGCCGAACAGGGTCTCGCTGCTGCTGCGGGCCAGGTTGAGGTCATTTTTCTCAAAGGTGACTTCCGTCTCGCGGCCTGAGTTGGCGAACACCTCTGCTTGGTCAGCTCCGGCAGCCAAAGCCTTTTGCACACCCTGTTCGCAGAGATCCAGCAGGTTTTCAGGAGAAATGACGGAGCCGGCCATAGAAAGCTTGAGATCCGCAAGAGAACAGTTCTATTATCGACCCTAGCAGCAAGGCCTGCCCCAGGAACGGGGCCCAGAAGAGCGCGCCTGTTTCAAGCGGTTCCCTCAGGCGCCGGGATCCGTTTGCCGGCGGTTTTCCGGATCCCTATCGGATCAGGGCTGCTCCAGGGGCTGATCTGAAAAAAGCAGGGGGGCAATGTTGGCTGCCTGGTTGAGCGGGATCTCGTCGTGGATGGCGTACTGATAGAACTGATCCAGCCGCTGACACAAACCTTCTGGGGTCAAAGCCTGCACGTTGGAGCTGATGATGTAGCTCTGGGCAGGAGAGGCCCGAAAGGCCTGAAAGGCTTTGCGACAAAAGGCCTGCTTGGCCTCAGGATCCGCCTGGCGCCACTCCGGCCCCGTCAGTTTGCCGGATAGTGCCGGCTGGGTGGCCGCCCAAGCGCTGGACGCGACCAGGGGCAGTCCTGTTGCCAAGATCAGGCCAGCCAGGATCAGAAACAGAAGGCCTCCCTTTAAAAATATCTGACGAGAAAAGAACTGAAGCCGTTGCCAGTGTTGCCCCATGGTTGGATAGGCTAAAGGTATCCCTTCGATCATACCGATCGCAGGAGAATCCAAAGCGGACGGCTTCTGCTCGTTTTGCCTGCTCCCCAGGGTTCTTGTAACCGTCAAAAAAGCTTGGCCGATCTCAAAACAATTGCCAGCACCCGTCCGTCCCGTGGCTCGCAGCAAACCCCGCCAAAAACAGCGTTTTCCCCACCTCCTCGGCTCCAAGTGGACTTCCGTTCAGCCGGTGATGGGTTGGCGACATTTTCAGGTCGCCGCCCGCCAAGAGGGAGAAGGGGGGCTGGTGTTTGCCGAGCTGAGGGCCGTCTGCGATCCCCAGGTGCGCCTCTGGGTCAACGCCGCCACCCTCAAGAACCGGGATCTCTGGCAGCCGGGCTGGGCACCGCTGGAAGACGGGATCCCTCTAGCGCTGTATCCTTAAGCAAGGGGGAGAAGTCTCGGAGAAAAAAGATGCCCAGGTGCGATGTCTGCGGGAAAGAGCTCAGCTACAGCGATTATCAGTGGGCCAAGCGCTGTACCAATCCCTACGGGAAATCCCACCTCATCTGCTTCGACTGCTACAGTGGCTCTTCTTGTCCCATCTGCTACTCCCCTCTCGAGTCGGCAGAATAGAGAGAGGTCGTTCTCAAAAGCCGCTTGTCCTCTCCCCGTGAGCCAAGCTCTTGGGAGGAAGTGGCAGAGGTCTCGATGGTTTTCCCAAGGGAGCCGGAACAGTGCGCATTGGCCAGGGCTATGACATCCACCGCCTCGTCGAGGGGCGCCCCCTGATCCTAGGTGGGATCCGGATCCCTTACGAAAAAGGGCTGTTGGGCCACAGCGACGCCGACGTGCTCACCCACGCCATCATGGACGCTCTCCTGGGGGCCGCCGCCCTGCGGGACATCGGCTACTACTTTCCCCCCGAAGACGAGCGCTGGAAGGGGGCAGACAGCATTCTCCTCTTGCAGCAGGTGGTGCAACTGGTAGGCCAAGAGGGCTGGCGCATTGCCAATGTCGATAGCGTCGTGGTAGCGGAGCAGCCTAAGCTCAAGCCCCACATCCCCGCCATACAGGCCCGCCTGGCCGAGGCCATGCAACTATCGCCCAAACAAGTAGGCGTGAAGGCCACCACCAACGAAAAACTGGGCCCCGTCGGCCAGGGAGAAGCCATGGCCGCCTTTGCCGTCGTCCTGTTGCTGGAACGCTGAGCCGCCGCTTTCTGGGAAGCACCTGGTCATCGCGCTGCCCAAGCTGCCAAACTGGCAAGCAACCGCTTCAAAAGTTTGCCCCAATTGCCGTGCAACCCCCTGCTGCCTCGATTGGGAGAGGGGCTGGGGGTGAGGGGCGCTGGCGGGCCCTTTCAAACTTGCTCGGATACTCAGCCAAGGAAATGGCAGGCCAAAACACCACCTCAACAGAGCAGCTCAAGAGAAGCCTTTTTGTTCCCCTATTCCTAGGGATCCTCCTCCTCTGGCTTGGCGCCTGTGCTGCTCCCGCCCGCCCGCCCCATCTCATTGCCACCGTTACCTCGGATCCCAAAACCTTCAACACCTATCTGGCCACCGAGAGCTCCAGCCGCGACGCCATCGCCTACCTAGAGGCGGGCCTGGTCACCCTCGATGAAGATACCCTCCTGCCCAAGCCGGAGCTGGCGGAAGGCTGGGAAGTGTCTGAGGACGGCTTGCGCTATGTCTTTACTTTGCGGGAGGGGCTGCGCTGGTCGGACGGGGAGCCCCTGACGGCGGCAGATGTGGACTTTACCTTCAACCGCATCATCTTCGACGAGCGGATCCCGACCTCGGCGCGGGATGTGTTGCGCATCGGCGAGGCGGGGGCGCTGCCCCAGGTGCGGGCCTTGGACGAGCGGCGGGTTGAGTTTGTCCTGCCGGAGCCCTTCGCCCCCTTCCTGTTGCAGGCCGGATCCCCTCTCTTGCCCAAGCACATTCTGGAGCCCACCGTGGAGCAGGTGGACGGCCAGGGCAACCCCCTCTTTTTGCAGACCTGGGGGGTTGACACGCCGGTGCAGGAATTGGTGGGGGCCGGCCCCTACGTCTTGCAGGAATATACCCCCGGCCAGCGGCTGGTGTACCGCCCCAACCCCTACTACTGGAAAGGGGAAGGGATCCCGCGCATCGAGCGGGTCATCCTGCGCATCGTGGACTCGGAAGATACGGCCCTGTTGCAGTTTCGCTCCGGCGAGACCGACGTGTTTTCGGTGCGGGGCAGAGACTTTCAGCTCCTGAAGCGGGAAGAAAAGCGGGATCAGTTCACGATTTACAATCTCGGCCCCACCCTCAACAACAATTTCTTTGCCTTCAACCTCAGCCGGGCCCGCAACCCCCAAACCGGACGGCCCTTTGTGGATCCCGTCAAAAGCCGCTGGTTCAACGATTTGAACTTCCGCCGGGCGGTGGCCCACGCCCTAAACCGCCAGTTTTACGTCGAGAGCGTCCTGCAGGGGTTGGGCGAGATCCAGCACTCGGTCTTCTCCCCCGCCAGCCCCTTCTACCTCAGCCCAGCAGAGGGCCTGCCCACCTACGACTACGATCCCGAGAAGGCGCGGCAACTGCTCTTGGCTGCCGGCTATACCTACGACGCCGAAGGCCACCTGCGGGATCCCGACGGCAACCGCGTCCGCTTCAGCCTGATCACCAACGCCGGCAACAACCAGCGGGAGGCCACCGGCGCCTTGATCAAGGCCGACCTGGCGCGGATCGGCATCACCGTGGACTTCACCCCCATCGCCTTCAACACGGTGGTGCAGCGCACCGACAGCCGCGACTGGGAAACCTTGTTGCTGGGCTTTGGCGGCGGCGGCACCGAGCCCAACAACGGCTCCAACATCTGGCGCAGCGATGGCCGCCTGCACCTGTTTAACCTGGGGGATCTGCCCGGCAACCCCGCCGAAGGGGTGGAGGTGAGCGATTGGGAGCGGGAGATCGACCGCATTTTTATCGCAGGGGTGCGGGAGCTGGACTTTGAAAAGCGCAAGGCCCTCTACGACCGCTTTCAAGTGATCATCCAGGAACAACTGCCCCAGATCGGCACCTTCAATCCCCTGGTGCTCTCGGCCCTGCGCAACCGCCTGCAAGGGGTGGATCCCCGCCCCATCCTCGGCCCTCTCTGGAACCTGGATCAGCTCTCCATCCAGGACGTGCTGCAGGAGCGGTAGCCTACCTCACCGTCAGCTCCACCTCCCCCGTGCTTCTAAGGACGTTGATCCCCACCCCTCCTGCCTGGAGATACAGGCCGATGTCCAGGGATCCCCGCCCCACCTGAATGTTCTCAAGAGTTACATGAGGCAGCCATAGGGGCAGGGTGGGCTGAGTCAGGTGCACCCGCTGGGCCAGCCCGTCGATCTCCAGCCCCAGGCAGGCCTGCAGCAGCAAGAACACGCTGGCTGCCGCCCAAGACTGGGGCAGACAGGCCACGGGGTAAAGGGTGGGGCCCTCCCGCTGGCGCCGGCGAAAGCCACAGAACAGCTCCGGCAGCCGCCGCAGCTCCAGAAACTGGCTGGCATCGAACAAGGCCGTCAACACCTGGGCCGCTTCCGCCTTGTAGCCATAGCGGGAGAGCCCGGCTGCAATGAGGGCGTTGTCGTGGGGCCAGATGGAGCCGTTGTGGTAAGACATGGGGTTGTAGCGCCCTTCCCCTTCCGCCAGCGTGCGGATCCCCCAGCCGCTAAAAAAAGCCGGCTCCACAAGTTGGCGGGCAATGCGCTCGGCATGCTGCGGGTGGGCGATCCCGGAAAACAGGCAGTGGCCCATGTTGGAGCTGCGCACGCGGCAGGGCTGCTTGCGCCCGTCCAGAGCCAGGACATACCCCCCCAGCTCCTCGCACCAAAACTGCTCCCAAAACCGCTGCTGCAGCTTTTCTGCTTGCTGTCGCAGCTGGGCTGCCTGCGCCTGCCGCCCCAACAGCTCCGCCATCTCCGCCGCCAACCGCTTGGCCTCGTAGGCGTAGCCCTGCACCTCGCACAGGGCAATGGGCGGCTCCGCCAGGGATCCGTCGGCATGGAAGATGGCGTCTTCCGAATCTTTCCAGCCTTGGTTGCGCAGGCCCCGCCGCGCCTTGCCGGCATACTCCAAAAAGCCGTCGCCGTCGGGATCCCCGTAGGTGTCCATCCAGCTCAGGGCTGCCTCGATATTCGGCCACAACTGCCGCAACAGCTCGAGATCGCCGCTGCGGCGCACATAGCGCCCCGCCAGCACCACAAACAAAGGGGTGGCGTCGATGCTGCCGAAATAATTGCCAAAGGGGATCTCGCGGGTCTTAGCCATCTCGCTGTAGCGCTGCTCGTGCAGGATCTTGCCCGGCTCGGCATCGCGGCTGGGATCCACCTCCTGGGCCTGGTGGGCCGCCAGGTACAGCAGCACCCCCCGTGCCAAATCGGGAAACCACCAGAGGGTGGCCAAGGCGGTGATCAGCGCGTCGCGGCCAAAGACCGTGGCAAACCAAGGTACCCCGGCGTGGGGATAGAGCCCGTAGGGGGTGCGGGCCAGCATCATCACCAGGTCGTCCCGCGAGGCGTTGAGCCACTCGTTAAACTGGGCGTTGCCAGTGTCGATGCGGTGGGCCAGAGCTCTTAGCGCCGCCCGATGCTCCCGCTCCGCCTGCAGGGCCTCCTGGTAGCTCAAGAGCGGGATCTCCTCGCCGCCATAGCTGCAGACTACCCGCACCTCCAAATCCCGCTCCTCCTGGGGCGCCAGCGGCACCCACCACTGCGCCAGCTTTTCCGAGACCACCTCCGGCGCAGGAGAAAACAAGATCCGGGTTTGCCGCTCCACCCCGTCCAGGCCGCGGTAGCGCAAAGTTACCCCTTCTGAGCTCACCTGGGGTGGCAGCACTTGTCCCCGCTGCGAGCGCCGGATGCCGCGAATCTCAAACATATCGGCAAAATCGGCCTCAAAGCGCAGGGTCAGCGGCACCCGAAACGGCTCCGAGCCGTAGTTGTGGATGCGAATCCGCTCGTAGGCCACGTTGTTCCACAAAAAAGTAGTCCGCAGAACATGCAGGGTATCTTGACCGATAAACTGCCCCTTCGAGGTGGTGAACTCGGGGTTGGTCAGATCCACCGCCAGAATATCCTTGTCTTCTCGCACCTCCGAGCTAAGCAACAAAAACTGCTTCCCCTGCAAATCCAAGACCAGCCGCGACAAAAAGCGGGTATCATCCCGAAACAGGCCGTGATCCCGGATGCCGAGGGGGCGCATGTTGCCCAGCCGGTCAAAGATGGCAAAGCAGTTGTCCTGCTTGAGGACGTGGGGACGCGCCTCCACCAGCGAAGCGCTGGCGCGGATGTAGTACTGATCCTGAATCTGAATAATGTCTTCGGCCATCTCGGTCTTCGCACCCAACCAAAGCAGCAAAACAGCAGCCTCGCAGCTAGCTCAAGCTTTAACTGGGCAGAGTTGACAGGCCAGGGGTGGCTTTCTTCGAGCGCTCCTGCCGCTCGTTCACCAGTTGCCGGTAGAGGGCCTCATATTCCGACACCATCCTCTCGACGCTAAACCGCTCCTCAAACACCTGCCGCACCCCGGCTCGGTCAAGGGATCCCACCTTTTCGATTGCCTCTACGGCCTCTTCCACCGAATCGACAATAAAGCCGGAGCGGCTGTCCGCCATCACCTCAGGCACCGAGCCAAAGCGGGTGGCGATCACCGGCGTGCCGCAGGCCATGGCTTCAATCATCACCAGCCCAAAAGGCTCCGGCCAGCGGATGGGAAACAGCACCGCATAGGCCTTGCCCAAGAACTCGCTTTTCTCCTGTTCGGTGATTTCCCCCACGATCTCCACATTGGGGTGGCGGCTGGCCAAAGGCTTAATTTCCAACTCGTAGTACTGGCGATCCACCGCGTCGATCTTGATAGCAGCTTTCAGCGGCATCCCTGCCCGCGCGGCAATTGCAATGGCCGTGTCCAGCCCTTTTTCCGGCGAAACCCGACCCAGAAAGGCCAGGTAATCCCCCTTTTCTGGATAGAAACGGTGGAGATCCAGGGGCAAACCATGGTAGACCGTCCCCACCCAGCGCGCCTGGGGCAGGGGCCGCCGCTGGGCATTGGAGATGGAGACCACCGGAATGTCCTGAAACTCAGTGTAGAGAGGCTGCAGCTCCGGGATGTCCAGTCGCCCGTGTAGGGTGGCCAAAAAAGAGACTTGAGGATGGCGGCGGGCCAGGGCGTAGGGATAGTAGTCGATGTGGCCGTGGATGATGTCGAACTCGTCGGCCATCTGAAAGGCCTTCTCCACCATCAGGATGTGGGGCGCCACCGTGTCGATGGCCGTGGGATCCAAGCGCAGAGCCCGCTCCCGAAAGGGGATCAGGCGGGCTTGGGTTTGGGAGTCGCCGCTGGCAAATAGAGTCACCTCGTGCCCGCGCCGCACCAGCTCTTCGGTTAGCCAAGAGACCACCCGCTCCGTGCCGCCGTAGAGCTTGGGGGGCACGCTCTCGTGCAACGGGGCAATCTGAGCAATGCGCATCGTTATCCTCCGAACTAAAAACTTGGCAGCCGTTCGGGGCTGTTGGCTGCGCCGAGCTGAAAGGCGCTTTCCGGGCGCTGATCCCGGCAGCACAGTTGTTTGACAGTCGGTCGCAGATTTTCTTGCTGCTAACAACCCCTTGGCTAAAGCAGGATAAAAACAGGATCCAGTCAGAGCCAGGTTTAGCCTCTATGCTAGCCGGCTGAGCCTGCTACAGGGGCTGGCAAGAAAACACCCCAATTCCCGAATCTGGCCGAACTTTTCCGGGATCCCTGGAGGGAGAAACGTCGGCGGCGCCTCTTGCAAACCCTAGCTTACCCCCGTGCCGGAGCCCAGCAGCCTCCTCAACTTGCAGACCTTGAACACCTGCTGCCCGGCAAGCATTTCAAAAACAACCTCGGCTCCCCAGACAGCCAAGGAACTGTCTCCGCTGGTTAGGTGGGCCTAGGCGTTGGGGTGGGCGAAGGGCTGGGCGAAGGCGACACAGAGGGAAAAGGATTGGGCGTGCCGGTCGGGGTTGGTGTTGGGGTGGGTGAAGGCGGCGGCAGTACCCGCAAAGGGGCTTTGGCCGAGGCAATGCGGCCTTGAGTGTCTGCTACCATGGCCGTAACCTCGTAATCTCCAGGAGGGACAGAGGCCGGAATGGTGATGGGAAGGGTGCCGATGCAGGTTCTGCTGTTGACCTGACAGCCGGCGGCAGCGGCAGTGAAATCAAACGTGAGGGTGAGAGGGTTTTGTCGGATTTCCACCCGGAAGCTGATGCCGCTGCCCAAACCCGCAGGAGTTGTTACAGCCACCAAGACATTGAAGGGAACCGTCTGTCGCGCGTCCGTCAGTGCCACCACGGCAATCGAAGGTGGCTCCGCCGAGAAGGAAGCGGTGGGGGAAGGGCTGGGGAACGGATTCAAGAGTGGGGTGGGGGTCGGGGTGAGCAGAGGCGTCGGGACGGGAGTAGGCGTCGGACTGGGGACGAGAAAAGGCGTGGGCGTCGGTGCCACAACCGTTACTGGCACAGGCGTAATGGTGACCGAGGGCTGTTCGCGGGCATCTTCTTGGCAGGCCACCAGTGACAACGACACAAAAGCGGCTACACTCGCTCTCATTGCGGAGAACATCCAGCTCTGGCGGAACCTAGGGGGCTGCTGTTTCATGGGCTTTGGCTCCTCATAACACAAGCTTTGGGGTTTTGTTGGGAGAACTGAGTCTCGGCAGCGTTCAACTCAAAACCCACACAGCCCTGCTCCCTCAACTGCGAAAGCAGAGTCTCGCGGGTGCTCCTAACACTATAGATAGAGCCTCAATTTTTTGTAAACACTACGGGTGACATCTACCGCATGGGATCCGCCTCGGCGGTGAGATCTCAAGGGCGCTCAGGTTAGACTGGTAAGTGCCACAGCAAGAGGGGATCCATGGCAGCGAAGGCGGGAGCAGAACCATCTTCAGCGCAAGCAGGGCTGCAAGAGCGACCTGCTGAATTCTGGAACAGCCAGGAAGGGCCCAAAGAGGCCTGCGGGGTGTTTGGCATTCTGGCTCCCGGGGAGGAGGTGGCCAAGCTGACCTATTTTGGGCTGTTTGCCCTGCAGCATCGAGGCCAGGAATCGGCGGGCATCGCCACCTTTGAGGGGGCCCTTTGCCGAGTGCACAAGGCGATGGGGTTGGTTTCCCAAGTTTTTGACCCGGTAAATCTGGGCCAACTGAGCGGCGACTTGGCGGTGGGCCACACCCGCTACTCCACCACCGGCTCCAGCCGCGCCGCCAACGCTCAGCCGATCATTGTGGAAACCCGCCTAGGGCCGCTGGCTTTGGCCCACAATGGCAATTTGGTCAACGCCGAAGAGCTGCGGCAAGAGCTGGAAGCTGCCGACCGCCACCTCACCGGCAGCACCGACTCGGAGTGTATTGCCCACGCCATTGCCCAGGCGGTCAATCAGGGCCAAGGCTGGGTGGAAGCCACCTGTCAGGCTCTGCGCCGCTGCCGCGGGGCCTTTAGCCTGGTCATCGGCACGCCAGAAGGGCTGATCGGGGCACGGGATCCCTACGGCGTGCGCCCGCTGGTGTTGGGGTTTTTGAGCAGCAACCCCACCAGGCAGGAGCTGCTGCAGCCCCAGAGGGTGGGCAGCCCTCATGGCCCCGCAGCCCCACGGTTACACTATGTCTTAGCCTCCGAGACCTGTGCTCTGGATATCATCGGAGCCGATTACCTGCGCCACGTGGAGCCGGGGGAGCTGGTGTGGATTGACCGGCAGGGGCTGCAATCGGTGCGCTGGGCGGAGGCCAACCCTAAACTGTGCATCTTCGAGATGATCTACTTTGCCCGCCCCGATAGTTGCATGCATGGGGAAAGCCTCTACTCCTACCGGGTGCGGCTGGGAGAACAACTGGCCAGGGAAGCTCCGGCAGAGGCCGACTGGGTGATCGCGGTGCCCGATTCCGGCACGCCGGCAGCCATCGGCTATGCCCGCCAGGCAGGGATCCCCTACACGGAGGGGCTGATCAAAAACCGCTATGTGGGCCGCACCTTCATTCAGCCTACCCAGTCGATGCGGGAGCGGGGCATTCGCATGAAGCTCAACCCCCTGGAAGACGTGCTGCGGGGGCAGCGGATTGTGATCGTGGACGACTCGATTGTGCGGGGCACCACCAGCCAAAAGATCGTCAAGGCCCTGCGCCAGGCGGGGGCCACCCAAGTCCACATGCGCATCTCCAGCCCTCCGGTTACCCATCCCTGCTTCTACGGCATCGACACCGACAGCCAAGATCAGCTTATTGCCGCCAAGTACTCGGTGGCAGAAATTGCCGAGAAAATCGGGGTAGACTCTTTGGCCTACTTGAGCTGGGAAGGCATGCTGGCCGCTACGGGCCGGGATCCCAATTCCTTCTGCTCCGCTTGCTTTACCGGCCACTACCCCATCCCCATCCCGGAGGGGCTGAAGCGCTTCAAGCTGGCTTTGGAAACGGCAGCCAGCCGCAAAGACCGCTAGGAGCCTGGGGGGAGAGGAGGGTTCGCCGCAGTTTGCATTTGAATGCCTGCAATCGCCATGACTTTACGCCTGCGCCAGCTAGGGGATCCCATCCTGACTCAAGTGGCTGAGCCGGTCGCCGAGTTTGGGACGCCGGCTTTGCAAAACCTAATTGAAGAGATGCTCGCCACTTTGAAAGAGGCCCAAGGGGTGGGCTTGGCGGCCCCTCAGGTGGGATTCCCCCTCCAGGTCATCATCGTAGCCTCCCGTCCCAACCCTCGCTATCCTGATGCACCCCAGATGGAGCCGCTGGTCATGGTTAACCCCCGCCCCCTAGCTTGCAGCGAGGAGCAGGTGCTGGGGTGGGAAGGGTGCTTGAGCGTGCCCAACTGCCGCGGCCTGGTGGCCCGTTCCCGCGAGGTGGAGGTGGAGTACCACACCCCTGAGGGATCCCGGCAGCGGGTGGTCTGGCGGGATTTTCCGGCGCGCATCTTCCAGCACGAATACGATCACCTCAGGGGCCGATTGTTCCTAGATCGGCAGCCGCAGCAACTGCTCTCTGAGGCCGACTACCAAGCCCAGATTTTGGCCCAGCCCCCTGCCTGAGGATCCCAACATGCCCTACCTGGTCATCTACGACGGCCTGTGCAACCTCTGCGCCAGTGGAGTCCAGCTCTTGGAGCGCCTGGATCGCGGCCAGCAGTTTCGCTACGCCCCCATGCAGGATGGAGCTACCCTGGCCCAGTGGGGGATCCCGCCAGAGCAGATGGAATTGGGGATGATCCTGATCGACCTGGAGCAGCCGCAGCGCCGCTGGCAGGGCTCCGCCGCCGTCGAACAAATTGCCGCCCTCTTGCCCAGCGGATCCCTGTGGCTGGCCCTCTACCACAACCTTCCCGGCCTCAAGCTTTTGGGAGACTGGAGCTATGCCCAGATCCGGGATCACCGCTACGAGTGGTTTGGCCGCCGTGACACCCTTTATCTACCGGCTGTCTGTGAGCGCTGCCGGGATCCCTTGGCAGAAAAGGACTGAAGCTCTTTTTCTGTAAACTGCAATACTTATCTGCCTGGCCCAAGGGATCCCTTTGCCAAGTTTGAATTCCTATCCTCAAAGCTGGCACGTTTGAAAGGTTGAAGTTGAACATATTAGCATATCGAAATATTAGTATATCGAAGAATACCTTCCCGGTGAGAACTCCCCAAGTCTGACCTTGTCTTTATCCAGGGCCACAGTAAAAATAGAAACGAAGTTAGCCGACAGGGAGTGGGCTGTGGCTACAACTGGATATGGAAAGACTAAAGCTGAAGGAGTTGCCGGCAGTTCAGGAGCCGTTCAGCTAGTCCTTAGGAGTGGCCATCCTTATGGGGGAAACGGGACTGTTGGAAGCTTTGGTGAAAAAAGCAGAAAGATTCTTCTACAGACAACGCAGCAGCATCTGGATTGGCAGGTGCAGTTTGCAGTTTGGAAGACCTTACTAAGCTCTGGCATACCTCAACTGGTGCAAGTAGCAAAAACCTATCAAGTTCCCCTGCGTCCGGTTGGAGACATCCGAGAACGATATAGAGCCGGCGAGCGGGACTTTCGCTGGGCAGATCTGAGGAGGGCCAACCTCAGCGGGCTAAACCTAAGGGGGGTGGACTTAAGCGGGGCCAGCTTGAGTCGAGCGAGACTGGGCCAGGTCAATCTAAGCCACGCCAGCCTGGTTGGAGCCAACCTCAGTCAGGCAGACCTCAGTGGTGCAGACTTGAGGGGAGCCGACTTAAGCGGAGCCAACTTGATGGGGGCCAATCTCATTGGGGCCAACCTGCGGGGAGCCAATCTAGCAGACGCCAACTTGAAGTGGGTCGTCATTTCCCGCGAAACGCAAATTGACCGCAAGTGGCAACTGATCTGGGAAATTGT
>NZ_JAOALE010000010.1:0-62121 GCF_047462575.1 Synechococcus sp. 'PEA 65AY6A-5F PE A' | reverse complement strand
CAACGGCCACGCCCAGGGGAAAAATCTAGCTCAGGCAGACTTGAGCGGGGCGAACCTGGATTGGGCTGACCTGAGTGGGGCCAACTTGGCTCAAGCAGACCTGAGGGGAGCAAGACTTGCCGGCGCCAACTTGAGAGAAGCTAACCTGAGGGGAACCGACCTCAGGTGGGCCAACTTGGAGGGAGCCGACCTCAGGCAGGCCGACCTGGACGCCGCTTGCCTACATTTGGCCAGCCTGCGAGGAGCCATCCTTTCCCCTCAAACGCAAATTGACCGCAAGTGGCAACTGATCTGGGAAATTGTCAACGGCCACGCCCAGGGGAAAAATCTAGCTCAGGCAGACTTGAGCGGGGCGAACTTGAGCTGGGCAAATCTGAGCGGGCTCAACCTCACCGGCGTGAACTTGGTGGGAGCCGACCTGAGAGGGGCTAACCTCTGCGGCGCAGACTTAAAGTGGGCAGAGTTGAGCAAAGCCAATCTGAGCCAGGCGGATCTGAGGGGGGCCAATCTAAACCAAGCAGATCTCAGCGGCGCAGACCTAAGCGCTGCCAACCTCAGTGGCGCCAGCTTGATCAAGACCGAACTAGCCAAGGCTAAACTCGTGGGGGCCAAGTTGACACAGGCCAAGCTCATCGGAGCCAGGCTGAGGCGGGCTAAACTGAACGGCGCAGATCTAAGGGGGGCTAGCCTCATCGGGGCCGACCTCGGCGAAGCCAAACTGGGCAAGACAAGCCTAAACTTGCCTATCTTGAGAGGGGCGGTGATTTCTGCAGAGGACAGCCCGGAGAGTCGCTGGTGGTTAATTATTCTCCATGCTTGCGCCCATTCGCAGGAGCTGAGCCGGACGGACTTGAGAGAGGCGGACTTGAGAAAGGCCAACCTTAGCCAGGCAGACCTCAGGGGGGTAAGGCTCAGCGGAGCCAACCTAAGCCGGGCTTACTTGATTGGGGCAGATCTGAGCGAGGCCAACCTAGGTGGAGCCAATCTAAAGAGGGCCAAGCTGGGTGGGGCCAACCTAACCCAAGCCGATCTCAGTGGAACCCAGCTTAGTAGGGCTTATCTGGGCAGAGCCAACCTAAGCGGCGCCGACCTGAGAGGGGCAAATCTGGAGCTGGCCAATCTGCAACGAGTGATCCTTTCTCCTGAAACCCAGATCGAGGCCAAGTGGCGGCTGGTGTGGGAGATCGTCAACGGTCACGCCTCCAAGAGAAACTTGAGTGGAGCTGACCTGAGCGGCGCCAACCTGAACTGGACTAACCTGAGCGGGGCGAAACTGGTCGGTGCAAACTTGAGGGGAGCCAGCCTAGTTGGAACCGGACTGAGGGGGGCTGACCTCAGCCGGGCCAACCTCAGCGGATCCAATCTCAGTTGGGCCGACCTAAGCTACACCAGCCTGGAAGGATCCAACCTAGACCATGCCAAGGTAGGAGGCGCAAATCTCCAGGGCGCAAGACTTGATTTTCAGTGGAAGTTGACCTGGCTCTCCCTTTGGTTCAAAAGTTTGGCGAGCGTCTGGTTTGGTTACCGCGATGTCCCTCGCCTGCTTCCTCCTGCTACCTCGGATCCCCACCGGCATCCTCTAGCCAAGGGAAACTAATGGTTGGCTCCCTCAATTTCTTTGGTTAGGGCCACGCGGCTTTGTGCCCTAGCAAAACTTTTCAAGCCAAGAGGACTGCTCTAGGATAAAGCATGTTCTTCTGAGGAGAATCCCCACAGTGTCGCACTTCACCAGCATCAAGGTTCAGTTCAAAAATAAAGAGATCCTGAAAGGCGCTTTGGTTGCCCAAGGTCACGAGGTCTTGGAAAACACTTATGTCCGGGGGTATGGAGGGAACCGTGTCCAGGCAGATCTGGTGGTTAGGCGCAGCAACGGCTACGACATTGGCTTTCGCCAACGGGGGGACAGCCTGGAGATGATTGCCGACTTTTGGGGAACGGGAGTCAGCGCTGAGGCTTTCTTAGCGCCAATCCGCCAAGCCTATACCCGCGAGCAGCTTCTTGCGACGGCCGCGGAGAAGGGATTTACGGTAGAGTCGGAATCTGTGGATGAAAAAGGGCAGATCAGGATTGTGTTGGGGCGCTGGGCTTGAGGAGGCATTATGGCGGAATATCAACAGGTTGAATACATCATCGACAAAGATGGCAACGTGATTGAGCGCGTGCTCAATGTCAAAGGCAAGGGCTGCCTTGAACTAACTGAGGAAATAGAAAGGGCATTGGGCACAGTTCAAAAAAGGGAACTGTTGCCTGAATATGACCAGGTACCAGTCATAGAAGAAGATGTCCAGCGTCAGGTGGAGCGTCTATGAATGCCCCAAACCCCTTTCTTGATCCCCTGTCTGGTTTAACCAAAGGGATCCAAAAGACTCTGGCTAGGATTCCATTTTGGAGTCGTAACTCTGAAATGAAAAGTCATGATGCCCTGCTGCGCAATCTCATGCAGGCTGCCGGTATCTCAACCTGGCGAGAGCTTCGACAAAAGGCCAAACTGAGTCGAGGAGCCCTAAATGCCCTGAGAACTGGACAGGCCGAAAAGCTGAAGTTAGCCGATCTCAATCGAGCGGCCAGCATTTTGCAAGTACCCTTGCCGAACCTTATTCAGGATTTTAGCGGAATTGAGCTAGCATCGGAGTCTGTAGAAACGGCTCAGGAATTGCAGCGGCTGCACAAACAGCTAGAACAGCAGGAAGGGCAATTGCGCCATCAAATCCGCGCCGAACTGGTGGAAAAGCTCAAGCCTCTTTTGGTGCAATATCCTACCCTGCAGCAGGTTGTGCAGAGGCGACCGGATTACCCCGCGCAGCAAGTCTTGGCTTTGCTGACCTGTCTGGGCAACTTGTTGGAAGACTGGCAGTTGGAAACCATTGGCCAGGTGTGGCAACAGGTGGCCTATGACCCAGAAAGCCACCAGCCCGATGAAGAGGATATCCAGGCGGGAGAGCCGGTCTACGTTCGCTTTGTGGGCTATCGACTTAGGGATCAAGTTTTAGTTCGAGCCAAAGTCAGTCGCACTCTACCTTCCTTGGCAGCATGACGACGTTGGCTATTGATTTTGGCACTTCCAATACGGTGGTCTGTGCCTACCAAAACCAAAAACCCCTTGCAATCGATATACCAGGGATCACCCACCGCTACGACGGCAGCCCCCCTCTAATTCCCTCGGTTCTCTTTGTCGGCCAAAATCAGCAATTTTTGATTGGGGCACCTGCCCAGGCCAAACGGGATCCCAAGCGCCTATTCAAAGGCTTTAAGCGGGATCTCTCTCAACAATTCCAGCCGGCTCCAACCTATGTGGATGGACAGGCCTACACAGCCCAAGAGGCCACGCGGATCTTTCTGCAGCAGCTTCTTGCCAAACTCCAGGCAGAGGGCTGGCAGCCCGATAAGGTGATCTTGACCGTGCCGGTGGGAGCCTACGAGGGCTATTTGCACAACCTGCAAGAGGTGTTTGGCTCCCTAGGGATCCAACAGGTCGTGTTCCTCGACGAGTCCACCGCGGCTGCTTTGGGCTACGGGATCCAGGAGCCGGGATCCCTGATTTTGGTGATCGATTTGGGGGGCGGAACTCTCGACCTCTCTTTGGTCAAAATCTTGAAGCCAGAGCAGGGCACTGCTTACCGAGCTGAGGTCATTGCCAAAACTGACCGGGCCTATGGCTGTGGCGGCGTCGATATCGATATCTGGATTGCCGAATGGGTGCTGGAGCAGTTGGGCCGCAAGCGACAGCAGGTCCCGGCCAGCAGCTTCCAGGTTCTGTGCGAGGTTGCCGAGCGGCTCAAGATCCGCCTCTCCAGCCATTCTCAGGCCAGCGAGGCCTGGCTGGATGAAGACTCCTTTGAGACCCACACTTTAACGCTTCAGCGCGAGCAACTCCAGGAGCTGTTGGAAGAGCGCGGCCTGCTGACGCGGCTGAGAGAAGCCATCGATGAGGTCATCGAGAAAGCCCACAATAAAGGGATCTCTAAACGAGATATCCACCAGGTGGTGTTGGTGGGTGGCACCAGCCTCATCCCAGGAGTGCAGCATCAGGTCATTAGCCTCTTTGGCCGCGACAAGGTCAAGTACCACAAGCCGTTTGAGGCAGTGGCCCACGGCGCTCTGGCCTTCACCCAGTTTGCCCGCCTTCAAGATCATCTCCGCCATACCTATGCCCTGCGGCTCTGGAATCCCTATTTGCAGGCGCCCGACTTTTTCCCTCTCTTTAAGAGCGGCACGGCTTATCCTGCCACGGTGGAACTGCCTCCCTTGCAGGCCAACGCCAATGGGCAAAGCCACATCAACCTGGTGGTTGGTGAGATGGCCGAGGAAGGGGCAACTGAGGTTGTTTACGATCCCGACGGTCGGATGCAGATCCGCAACAGCACCGCAGCTTCTAGCTTTCGTCCCCTTGGGATCCACAACCAGCTTTCCATTCCCCTCAAGCCGCTAGGGCGGGTGGGAGTGGATCGTTTGCAGGTCACCTTTGCCGTCGATGCCGGGCGAACTTTGCGGGTAACGGTAGTAGATTTGCAAACTCAAAAGACCCTTATGCAGCAGCAGGTGGTTGGAAGGTTAACTTGAGGTTAGGGATGGCGGAAAACTTTGATCCTGTTCTGGGTGGACAGCAACCAGCCGGATCCGATCCGGTCATGGGAGGCTTGGTGGGCATTGAGCAAGCCCTGGGCAGTCCGAATCCCAAGGTGAGAATCCAAGCAATCAAGGGTGCTCTGAGGTACGGATCCAGAGGGGCCGAGCTTGTTATCCAAGCCCTGCGAAATGATCCCAACTGGGAAGTGCAGTTTGCGGCTTGGGAGACGCTGCTGGAATCGAAGGATCCGCAGCAGGTGCAGGTGGCAAAGTCCCATCGACTTCCCCTCCGAGAGGTTGGAGATGTCCGAGCAAGGTATAAAGCGGGAGAGCGGGATTTCCGCTGGGCCGACCTAGGGGGGGCCGACCTGATTGAGGCCAACCTGATTGGGGCCAACCTGAGCTGGGCCGACCTGAGGGGGGCCGACCTGAGCAGAGCCGACCTGAGTGGGGCCAACCTGAGCAAGACCGACCTAAGAAGAGCCGACCTGAGCCAGGCCAACCTGAGCGGGGCCAACCTGAGCCAGGCCAACCTGAGCAGGGCTTACCTGAGCGGGGCCAACCTGAGCAAGACCGACCTAAGCAGAGCCGACCTGAGCTGGGCCAACCTGAGCGAGGCCAACCTGAGCAGGGCCAACCTGAGCAAGACCGACCTAAGAAGAGCCGACCTGAGCCAGGCCAACCTGAGCGGGGCCGACCTGAGCCAGGCCAACCTGAGCGGGGCCGACCTGAGCAGGGCCAACCTGAGCAGGGCCAACCTGAGCGGGGCCAACCTGAGCTGGGCCGACCTGAGCCAGGCCAACCTGAGCGAGGCCAACCTGAGCGAGGCTGACCTGAGCGGGGCCAACCTGATCTGGGCCAACCTGAGCGGGGCCGACCTGATTGAGGTCAACCTGAGCAAGACCGACCTAAGAAGAGCCAAGCTGATCCAGGCCAACCTGAGCGGGGCCGACCTGAGCCAGGCCAGCCTGAGCGAGGCCAACCTGATTGGGGCCGACCTGAGCAGGGCCAACCTGAGCGGGGCCAACCTGAGCTGGGCCGACCTGAGCAGGGCCAACCTGAGCGGGGCCAACCTGAGCTGGGCCGACCTGATCAGGGCCAACCTGAGCGAGGCCAACCTGAGCGGGGCCGACCTGAGCAGGGCTGACCTGAGGGGAGCAAAGCTGGGTGGCACGAACCTAAAGGGGGCAAACCTATGGGGCGCAAAACTAAGTCCCGGCTGGGATCAATTCGCCGACTTGAAAGGGGCCATCCTCCCCGACGGAGCCATCCATCCCTAGCCTGATCCCTTGGCTACACTACCTACAGCCGCTCTCAGTGGATCCATGAGTCCCTCAGATCTCGCCTTTGCCAGCAATCACCAAGACATCCTCACACTGCTGGACTTAGTGGTTCGCGCCCGCTACCCTTTGATCTACCTGGTTACTCCCGAAGAAGCCCCGGCAGAGGAGCTCCTGCAAGTTCTAGCCGATTCCCTCAAGCCCAAGCGCAAACTCCTAATCTGGGATATCGTCTCCGGCTGGTCAGATAACGGCCAAAACAAAGGCCAATTGATGCCTGCTCTGGGCCGCATCGGCGCCATCAAAGAGGACGAGGCGGTTATTTGTGTTCTCAAAGACCTAAACCCCACCCTGAGAAATCCGGAACGCTCGGACAATTACCCCGTCATCCGCTACCTGAAAACCCTGGCCAGAGAGAGCCGCCACAGCCGCAAGTCCATCATCCTCTTGGGCCAAGAAGCCGTTGTCCCTGCCGAGCTGCGCGAGGAAATTGTGGTCTATGATTTTCCCCTGCCCAGCATCGCCGAAATTGAGCGGATCATTACCCGCGCGATCCCTGCCCGTCAACTGGAGCTAAGCGGCCCGGCGCGGGAACAACTGGTTCGAGCCTGCCAAGGACTGACCCGGCAGCGCATTGAGCGGATCCTGGCCCGCGCCCTAGCCGCCAAGGGCAAGGTCAGCGAGGGCGATATTGACCTTGTTCTGGAAGAGAAAAAACAATACATCCGCCAGACGGAAATCCTGGAGTTTTACAACCCCTCCGAGACCTTGCAAAATGTCGGCGGCCTGGAAAACCTCAAAGCCTGGATTAGGGGGCGCCGCAACAGTTTTAGTGCCCAGGCCCGTGCCTATGGCTTGCCCAGTCCTAAGGGCATTTTGCTGGCCGGGATCCAGGGCACCGGCAAGTCTCTATGTGCCAAAACCATAGCCCGCGAGTGGCGCATGCCCTTGCTCAGGCTGGATGTGGGGCGACTCTTCGGCGGGATCGTCGGCGAAAGCGAAAGCCGCGTGCGCCAGATGATCCAAATTGCCGAAGCCATGGCCCCTTGTGTGTTGTGGATTGATGAGTTGGATAAAGCCTTTGGCGGCGTCAACAGCGAGTTTTCAGGGGATTCGGGCACCAGCAAGCGGGTCTTCGGCAGCCTGATCACCTGGATGCAGGAAAAAACCAAACCCGTTTTTATTGTTGCCACCGCCAACAATGTCCGCATCTTGCCGGCCGAGCTGCTGCGCAAAGGCCGGTTTGACGAAATTTTCTTCGTCAATTTGCCCAACCAACGGGAGCGGGAGGAGATCTTCCAAGTCCACATCCAGCGGCTGCGGCCCAACCGCGTGCGGGATTTTGCCTACCCTGAGCTGGCCATGGCCAGCGAAAACTTCAGCGGCGCAGAAATTGAGCAGACCATCTACGATGCCATGCACATGGCCTTCAACCAGGATCCGCCCCGCGAGTTTACCCAGGAGGATATTCTCGGCGCCATTCGCCAAACCGTTCCCCTGGCCGCCATCGCCCGCGACCAGATTCAAGACTTGAAAGCGTGGGCTGCCGAGTCCGGGGCCCGAACGGCCTCCCGAGATCAACACCTTGTGCACGAGCTGCAAACCCTGGTGCAAAAAAGAGGGCTGGGCCCCATCGAAGTCGACAGCCCCTCCTCATTTAAGTTTTCTAACTAAGGCAGCTCTACCGAGGTGGGCTTGGAGGCGTAGGTTAGGCCCCAGCCCAATTTCTCCCGCATGACGCGGAAAAACTCCGGTCGGCGTAGGCGAATCAAATCTGTGCAGTAGGGGGCGCGGACAACGCGAATTTGGTCTTCTGGCAGGATGTAGCAGCCGGCATTGCCGTCCGCTACCAAAACCAGCGGCTGAGGGCTGGCGGGGCTGATCCATACCTCTTCCGAATCGGGAAAGACCAGAGCCCGTGAGGCCATCGAGTGGGGACAGATAGGGATCAACTGCAACACCGGCAGGCCGGGAGTGATGACCGGCCCTCCCGCAGAAAGGGCATAGGCGGTGGAACCGGTGGGGGTGGCTAAAATAATGCCGTCGGCAGCCACATCCAGCGGTGAGTGATCCCCAATGGTTACTTCAAAGTGGCACATGCTGGTCAAGGGCTCGCGGTGGAGCACCATCTCGTTGAGGCTGAGCACCTCCCAGCGCAATTCGTTGCCGCGGTAGGCCTGCACCAGCAACATGCTGCGGCGATCGAGAATGTACTCGCCAGCAATGGCTGCCTTGGCCGCCTCCTCCAGGTGGGTTAGGTAGGTCTCTGTCAGAAAGCCCAGGTGGCCCGTGTTCACGGCCAGCAAGGGGATCCCTTTGGGGGCCAGTTGCCGGGCTGCTGCCAAAACGGTGCCGTCTCCCCCCAGCACCACGGCAAACTTCATGCTCTCGTCAAAGCCGGCGGGGGCCAGGCTGTCCACCTTGGTCAAGCAGACGGGACTGTCGGGCTTGGCGTAGCCAAGGATGCCGCCCCAGTTGGGTGCGACACAGACTTCCCAACCCTGTTCCTGAAACCAGCGGGACAGGGTTTCGCTGCTGCGCTTGGCGGCGGGCTTGGCGTCGTTGTAGAGGATCCCGGCTTTGGGCTTGCTCATGGGGCAGTGGTGAGGCAGAGGGTGCCAAAACTCTATCAGTTCTGGATCGGCTCTGGGATCCCTTCTGCAACCAGGACGGCAGCGGTCTCGGGTTTTGGTGAAGTAAACCTAGCTTCCGTTCCGGGGTGCCCTGGGCTCGCCTCCAGCTTCGCCCTTGGGCTGGGCAGCGGATCCCGCTTTGCGGGCGCTTTTGCAGCAAACGGTGGCCGGCCCGATGGCCATAGCCAATCCCATGCTGTTTCCTCCGCCCAGGGATCCCTTGCCTTAGAATCAGGCTGGAAGGCCTCCCCAGCAAGGTCTGGTTTCCCCTTGGTTTGGACAGGCTGAGGGGAGTTGCTGTCAACCTCGCTCCTTTCCCCATGCAAGCCTGTACCCTGATTGCCCGCGCCAAGATCAATCTCTACCTAGAAATCCTCGGCTCCCGCCCCGATGGCTATTCCGAGGTGGCCATGATCCTACAGAGCATCACTTTGGCGGATCGCGTGCATCTCCAGCGCCGTCCCCACGGGATCCTCTTGATTTGCGATCACCCGGAAGTGCCGGCAGATGCCCGCAACCTGGCCTACCGCGCGGCTGAGCTGCTGCAAAGGGAATGTCGGGCTGAGCTGGGAGTGGAGATCCAGCTGGAAAAACAGATCCCAGTAGCAGCGGGCTTGGCGGGCGGCTCAGCGGATGCGGCGGCAGTTTTGGTGGGTCTGAACCAGCTTTGGGGCCTGGGCCTGACGGTAGGAGAACTGCAGAGCTTGGCGGCCCGTTTGGGATCCGATATTCCCTTTTGTGTGCAGGGGGGGACGCAGTTGGCTACGGGACGGGGAGAAGTTTTACAGCCGCTGGCCGACTGGGAAGGGATCCCGCTGCTGTTGGCCAAGCCCCGGCATCTAGGGGTTTCCACCGCCTGGGCCTATCAGGCCTTTCGGGCTCGCCACGCCGCTGCCTCGCCTTCTGGCGCGCCCTCCCGGCCCACCTTGCCTCAGGTGCTGGCTGCTCTGGAGCGTCGGGATCTGCTGGGCTTGGCCCGCAGTTTGCGCAACGATCTGGAGCAACCAGTTTTGGCCGAGCACGCTATCGTGGGAAAATTGCGCCAGGCCTTGCTCGAGGCAGGAGCGCTGGGATCCCTGATGTCGGGCTCAGGGCCGACGGTGTTTGGGATCATGGCCAGCCTGGAGAGGGCCGCCCAAGCCCGTGACAGTCTGTGCCACCACTTTCCAGAGGTGGATTTCTGGGTAACCCAGTTTGCTCCCACCGGTATTCTGCTGGAGCCGGATCCCCAGGCCCTCCGTCTCCCCTAGGGCCGGTCAGCTCAACTGGGCTAGCCCGGCCTTGGGAAAGGTGCTTTGCCCGCCCCGACCTCTGACTTGACAAGCTTTGGTAACAAGTAGGACATTGAAGCTCTACGGAAAGCAGCTCAAAACTGGCTTGGCCGCAGGCCGGAGAGGAAGATGAGCGAGAGGACGTTGTTCGACAAAGTCTGGGACGCCCATACGGTGCGGGTTTTGCCCTCGGGGCAGACGCAGTTGTTCATCGGCCTGCACCTCATCCACGAGGTCACCAGCCCCCAGGCTTTTGCCATGCTGCGGGAGCGCCATCTGCCGGTTCTCTTTCCGGAGCGGACGGTGGCTACGGTAGATCACATTATCCCCACCGACAACCGGGCGCGACCTTTTGCGGATCCCTTGGCAGAGGAGATGATCCAGGAGCTGGAGCGCAACTGTCGCCAATATGGCATCCGCTTCTACAACAGCGGCTCCGGCCAGCAGGGGATCGTGCATGTGATTGCGCCGGAGCAGGGGCTGACGCAGCCGGGGATGACCATTGCCTGCGGCGATAGCCACACGTCTACCCATGGGGCCTTTGGGGCCATTGCCTTCGGCATCGGCACCAGCCAGGTGCGGGACGTGCTGGCCACCCAAACTCTGGCCTTGTCCAAGCTCAAAGTGCGCCGCATCGAGGTGCACGGCAGGTTGGGGCCGGGGGTTTACGCCAAGGATGTGATCCTCCACATCATCCGCAAGCTGGGGGTCAAAGGCGGGGTGGGCTACGCCTACGAATACGGCGGCAGCACCATCGAGGCCATGAGCATGGAGGAGCGCATGACCCTCTGCAACATGTCCATCGAGGGGGGAGCCCGCTGCGGCTACGTCAATCCCGACGCGGTAACCTTTGAGTATCTAAAGGGACGGGAGTTTGCTCCTCAGGGATCCGACTGGGAGGAGGCAGTGGCCTGGTGGCAAAGCCTGGCCAGCGGCCCCGACGCCGTCTACGACGACGTGGTGGTGTTTCAGGCCGCAGAGATCGCCCCCACCGTAACCTGGGGAATCACCCCTGGTCAGAGCATTGGGGTGGACGAGCGGATCCCGGCACCGGAAGAGCTGCCGGAAAGCGAGCGGGAGCTGGCCAAGGAAGCCTATGCCTACATGGGCTTGCGGCCGGGGGATCCCATCGTGGGCACGCCAGTGGATGTCTGCTTCATTGGCAGTTGCACCAACGGCCGCTTGAGCGATTTGCGGGAGGCGGCCAAGATTGCCAAAGGACGGCGAGTAGCGCCTGGAGTGAAGGCGTTTGTCGTGCCCGGCTCGGAGCGGGTCAAGCAGGAGGCGGAACGCGAGGGCCTGCGCGAGATCTTTGAGGCGGCAGGGTTTGAGTGGCGGGATCCCGGCTGCTCCATGTGTTTGGCCATGAACCCAGACCGCCTCGTAGGCCGGCAGATTAGCGCCTCTTCTTCCAACCGCAACTTTAAGGGTCGCCAGGGATCCCCCAGTGGGCGCACCCTGCTCATGAGCCCGGCCATGGTGGCGGCGGCGGCCGTGAGCGGCAAAGTGGTAGACGTGCGGGAACTGCTCTAGCCAGCGGGGCCGTTCAACCTCCCCCGGCAGCCTGAGCGGCTGCCGGCTGCGAAGAAGGGGGCTAAGACTGGAGAAGCGGGTAGAAGTGCCCCACCGGCCCTTGTCCTGCGCCGATGGCCAGAGGATGCCGCAGGGCTTCGGTAACATAGGCCTTGGCTGCTAGCGTCGCCGCCAAGGGATCCTTGCCCCAAGCCAGTTGCGCCGCAATGGCTGCCGAGAGGGTACAGCCGGTGCCGTGGGTGTGGCGGGTGGGGATGCGCTCGCTTTTGAGGATCTCCAGCCGCTCGCCGTCAAACCACACATCCACCCCCTGCAGTTCCCCTGGCATACCTCCCCCCTTGACCAAAACCGCCTTACAGCCCAGGGCGTAGATGCGGCGGCCCGCCTCCTCCATATCCGCCAATGACTGCAGCTCCATCCCTGCCAAAATCTGGGCCTCGTAGCGGTTGGGGGTAACGACCTGGGCCAGCGGGATCAGCCGCTCGCGGATGGCCTGGATGGCGTCTTCTGCCAGCAGCTTGGCCCCGGTGCGGGAGACCATCACCGGATCCACCACCAGCGGCTGCAGGGCCCACCGCTCCACTTGGCGGGCCACCTCCCGCACGATCTCGACATTGAGCAACATGCCGGTTTTGATCCCTTGCACCCCGATATCCTGCACCACCGCCTCAATCTGGGCGGCCACCGCCTCCGGCGGCAGCGCATCCACGCGGTTGACCCCGAGGGTGTTTTGGGCAGTTACGCAGGTGAGGGCGGAAGTGCCGTGGACGCGCTGGAAGGCAAAGGTGCGCAGATCCGCTTGAATGCCCGCTCCGCCGCCGCTATCGGATCCGGCAATGGTGAGGGCAACAGGGGGATGCTGCTCGGCCAACATTGGAGCCGACATTGGTTCAGATGTGGGGACAGACATTGGCCAAAGGACAAAAACTGCCGAGGGTACCGCTAGCCATTTCTGTCCTTCAGCGTAGCAACGAAATGATTCCCGCTAGCCTCTGAGGTCTTGGGAAAACTCTTTCAGACCCGATAGGCAACGCAGTTGCGAACGCGCCGGCGGCGCGGGCGCTATCCCCAACTCCCCTCTTCCTAAGGAGAGGGGTGGGCTGTCTTCAATCGGAATGGCCATCGTCGGTAGTAGCTACTACCTCCACCCAAGCCCTATCCCCCTCCACCGCCGTCAGGCTCCAGCGCAGAAGCTGAGCTGGCTGTCCTAGCTCCTGGGCCACCTGCTCGGTAAGGGATCCCTCCAGTCGAGCAGCAGAAACCGGCAGGCTTAGGGGCAGGGAAAGGCGGAGAAAGTGCAGCTTCACAGGCCGTTAGAACTCCTTTGAGTAACCCGCACAGAATTGCCCTCAACGGGGGTGGATATCCAAGCAGGGCTAGGAGCCAAACTGGAGACGATAGACCTCCTCCTCTTGGTCCGTCTCCACCTCTAGATCGGAAGTAGGATAGGCTACACACAGCAGCACAAAGCCCTGAGCCTTGAGTTCCGGCCCGATCCCCATGGCGTCAGGCTGGGCCACGGATCCCGACTTCAGCCTCCCTGCACAGGTGGTACAGACTCCCGCCTGGCAGGAAGAGGGCAGCTCTAGGCCGTGTTCGAGAGCCGCCTGTAAAACTGTCTGATCTGCCGCCGCGGTAAACCGGTAGGTTTGGCCCCGGTGATGAACGGTTACCTGGTAAACCATAGCCGTCATCAGGAACGAACCCGCGAAGGAGTGCGGACCACCGTCAGCGACTGCGGCTGGCGCATTTTCTTTATCTGAACCTCGATCTTCTCAGCCCCCTCCGCCTTCAGGTCGGCGATGTAGCGACCTTTATGCGCCTCTGCTTCTTTCTCGCTGGCGAAGGGGCCGTAGTAATAGGTGCAGTCGTCGGTGGTGATCTCAACCCAGACTGCTAGGCCCCGCAGCCTATCCAACAGCCAGACCAAAGGGTTGCCCACGGGATCCATCCCCCCTATTAAGCGCAAAGGATGACTCAGGATCTTTTGCAATCACCTAGATTCTACTGCCTTCGTTGAGGATTTGTTGAGAAATGTTTCGACCTCGGTGGGGGGAGCGCTGCCGGTGGATCTCGTAGAGGGCGATGCCCGCCGCCACCGAAGCATTCAAACTTTCCGTGCGGCCCGCCAAGGGGATCGACAGCAGTTGGTCGCAGTGGCGCTGGGTGAGCAAGCTGATGCCTTCCCCTTCGGATCCCACCACCAAGGCAATAGGTCGGCGAAAGTCGGCGCTGTAGATAGGGGCAGCCCCCTGGCTGGTGGTGCCATAGACCCAAAACCCCTGCCCTTTAAGATATTCCAGGGCGCGATTTAAGTTCACCACCCGCGCCACCGGCAAAGTAGAGAGGGCCCCCGCTGCCACCTTCATCACCGTCGCAGTGACGCCTGCCGCCCGCCGCTGTGGGATCACCATCCCCTGCATGCCAAACGCCTCCACGCTGCGGGCAATAGCCCCCAGGTTGTGGGGATCCTGGATCCCGTCCAGCACCACCAGCACCGGATGGGGGCCGGACTGGCGGCTCTGTTCCACCAGCTCTTCCAGATCCACATAGCGGTAAGGGGTGGCCTGGGCGGCGATCCCCTGGTGGTTGGCTCCAGCGGTGAGAAGGTTTAGCCGCTGGAGAGACACCTCATCGATGACGGTACCCCGTGCTTTGGCTTCTTCCAACAAAGACCAAAATTGGGGGCTGTAGCGCAACCGCGGCAGCACCCACACTCGGTTAAGGGTGGCCTGGCTTCTCAGCGCAGCCAACACGGTTTGGCGACCGTAGATGATCTCTTGTTCAGGTTCGGCTTCGGGATCCCGGTTAACCTGCAGCTCCCCGTCTTCTGGACTGGCAACGGGAGGGCTGGGATTTGGCTGGGGGCGCTCCTGCTCAGCCTTGCGACGAAGCGGCTTTACGGGCGGCTCTTGCGCCGCCGGCTGGAGATGGAGCGGGGAGCCCCCCTCGCGCCGTTTGGTCTGCTTGGGCTTGTTGAAGGGTTGCCCCGCCCCTTGCCGCTGCAGCTTGCTCCGGCGAGACAGCCGTAAGGGAGGTTTGCATTGGGAAGGCTTGGGCATGGGCAGAGAACGGTGCAGAGTAAAAGCCGATCTTAACCTTCCCCCTCGCCTATCGTCTTGGCCAAAACATCGGTGAGAGCGAGAATGTGGCGTAGCCGCTCGGGATCGGTGAGGTAAAGGTAGCCCAAGATGGTTTCCAGGCCACTGGCATTCTGGTAGTCGGCCAAGGGCAAGTGGCGGGGTGGACGACCGCAGCCGTTGCGGCCCCAGCGGACGATCTCCCGCTCTTCAGGGCTGAGATAGGGCAAAAGCGCCAACAACAATCTGGCCTGAGCAGATCCGCGTACCCGCCTTACCACCTGCCGATGGTAAAGCTCTGGCCGAGTGGGAGGAAACAACTGCTGCCGTCGCACGTGCAGTTCGTAAATGGCATCTCCCAGGTAGGCCAGGGCTGCAGGCGACAGGCGACCGATCTCAGCCAAAGAGAAGCTTGCAGAAGTGGGATCGGACAGGAGATCGCTCACGACAGCTTACAAAAACTATTTGGCTATTTGGAAAAATGCCTAGAACCGCTGCCGTCGGTTCATAGCAAATTCGAGACTCCACTGGCTGGCTCAGTCTATGCTAGGGCAAGCTTCCTGCCTTCTGCCAGTCTCACTGCTGCCCTGAACTTTTCCCTCGCCTGCTCAGGTTATTGGATCACAAAGACGCTGCAAGCCTTGAAAAGCCAGCTGAAACCCCGTCAAGAAGCTGGAGAGCAAAATCCAGGGAAGCTGTGGGCAAGCAAGCCGGCATCAACGCGAAAAGCTGGAAAGCAGAGCCCATCTGGCCAAGCCGCCGCTCAGCAGAGGATGGAGAGACTCGCAAGGCCGTCCAAGACAAGGGGATGGATGGAGAGGGGAAGCCGCTTAACCAAAATTGGGAAACAACAGATCTCCATTGAGCAGAAGCAGGTAGGCGACGATTGCCCCACCCATGCCCCCTACCAAAAAGCCGGCGGCCAGTTCGCTCCAAGATTGGGATCCCTGCACCGGCCCGTCGTTGCGCTGCGGGGAGACGGTGCCGTAGAGAGAGAGAGCTGCCGTCATGATTAAGATCAGGCCACAGGCTCCCAGGAAACCGCTCAGCAGGCCGATGGGCTCGCTGCGCAGCGGCCCCAGCTTGGCAAAAGGCCCCACCAACCAATAGCCGTGGGCCATGCCAATTTCCAAACCCCGCCAAATGGAGCTCAATCCCGGCCGGTTGATGGGCAACCAGTCTATCAACAGACGGACAACAGGCGCGTGGTTGATCGGCGTCCAGAAATCGCCAATCTGCGGATCCCCTTCCGGGACGGCGATATATCCCCTATTAGGAGAAACGGTATCGGCAGTGGGTTCAACCATGTCGGCAACTCTGGTTCCAGTGCAAAAAGGGTTAGAAAAACCTCAAATTCCAAAAAGTCTGGCTTAAAAGACCAGGGATCCCTGTGGGTGTTGCTGGCGCGGCTGGGGATCCCTGGCTTGCGAGTTCAGAACGTCAAAATGTCGGGGAAGAAGCGGTTGATCTCGATGAACAGCGCAAAAACGAAGCTGGAAAACAAGATAAAGGCCACTGGAGCCGTGGTGAGAAACTTGGTGAAATCAGACATACATACCTCTCAAGTTGGATGGGTGAAGCTAAGCCAAAAGCCGAGGAGAAGCCCCTTCTTCAGCGAGGAGAGATGGGCACGGCCTCTTCCGGCTCCTGAATTTCGCCGCTGGCAATTTCCTTGAAAGCAGCGGCAGGCCAGGCCAAAGCCGTGAGGAAACAGCGCAGCGCCAAGGGGACGTCGATGATGCTTTCTTTCATCTCCGGCTCGTCGCTATTCCGGACAGCAATCAGATAGGAGCGCCCAGCCCAGCCCAGCCAGCCGGCGATGTAGAGGAAAAGCAGGCCAGGGATGAGAAACTCGCCTGCATGGCTCCAGCGGCCATCGGTAACCAGGTGGGGCAAGCCTTCTTCGCCACAGAGCAGCTTGCTGTAGCGCTCAAAGCGCTTCTCGGTTTGGGCCAACTTTTGCTGGTAGAGAGGAGCCAGGTTAGGGCTGGCATTGAGGATCTTCTCTTCGAGGCTGCTCAGCCGTTCGTTCATCAGGGCCTGAAAAGCGGGAACTTCGCTGCAAGGCTTCAGACCGATCAAGGGCTCTGCCTGCACAGCCTGGGCGAGGCCAAGCGCCAGGCAAAGGGCTAAAAGGAGACTCAAAAGGGTTCGCATAGCAGGATGTGTCCTTAAGCTAGGGGTCTAGGTCTGTTAAATGTGCAGGAATGCTAAGTGCAGCAACGGGCACTAAACGGTTAGTATCATACTCCCGAGTACCTCGCTCCAACGGATTGCGAGTTTTAGCTCACACAATTCTTAAGGAAACTCCCGCCTTTCCTCTATGCCCCGCCTCCTCGCCATTGAAACCAGTTGTGATGAAACAGCTGTGGCTGTGGTGGAGGCAGATGCGGCCTGGCCGACCTTTGCCCCACGGCAGCTCAGCTCTGTGGTGGCTAGCCAGATCGACCTCCATGCAGCCTACGGGGGCGTGGTGCCGGAGGTGGCTGCCCGCCGCCATGTGGAAACTCTGCCCTTTGTGCTGGAGTCCGCCCTGCAGCAGGCTGGGCTGGGCATGGCCGAGGTGGATGCTGTTGCCGTCACCTGTGCGCCGGGCCTGGTGGGATCCTTACTGGTGGGGCTGATGGCGGCCAAGACCTTGGCGCTGCTCTACAACAAACCTTTGATCGGGGTGCACCACCTGGAGGGCCACCTGTTCAGCGGCTTTTTGGCAGCAGCCGACTTGCGTCCCCCCTGCCTGGGCCTTTTGGTTTCAGGAGGCCACACCAGCCTGATCTGGATGAAGGACTACGGGGAGTACCAGACGATGGGCCGCACCCGCGACGACGCCGCCGGCGAAGCGTTTGACAAGGTGGCGCGGCTGTTGGGGCTGGGCTATCCGGGCGGGCCCCAGATCGACCGCTGGGCGCAACAAGGGGATCCCGATCGCTTCCCTTTGCCCGAGGGCAAACTGGATCACCCCTACGACACCAGCTTCAGCGGCCTGAAGACAGCGGTGCTGCGCCTGGTCCAACAGTTGCAGCAGGAAGGCCAGGAGCTGCCTGTGGCCGATATTGCCGCCAGCTTCCAGGCCTGCCTCACCCGCGTGCTCACAGAAAAAGCCGTGGCCTGTGCCGAGGCGCTGGGCCTCTCGACGCTGCTGGTTACAGGGGGGGTGGCCGCCAACCGGGAGCTGCGCGCTCGCCTGCTGGAAGCGGGCCGCCAAAAGGGCCTGCGGGTGGTGATCCCGCCCCCAAACCTCTGTACCGACAACGCCGCCATGATTGGGGCAGCTGGCCTTTGCCACTGGCTGCGGGGAGAGACCTCGCCCCTGGAGCTGGGGGTGGCCTCGCGCCTGACCCTGGAAGAGATCCCTTCCCTCTACATGGATGGGGGCGGAGCTCACAGAGAAGAACAGACGGGATCCGCCGCCCTCTGACGTTGCCTCACCTCTAGGTAGATGAGCAGCGCGTTGATGTCGGCGGGGTTGACGCCGCCAATGCGGGCCGCCTGGCCCACGGTCAGAGGCCGGACTGCCGCCAGTTTCTCCCGCGACTCTTTGGAGAGGGTGGGGATGGAGTGGTAGTCCAGATCGGGGGGCAGGGGGCGGTGGTACTGCTTGCTCACCTGCTCGATTTGGCTCTGTTGCCGCTGGATGTAGCCGCTGTATTTGACAGCAATTTCTGCTGCCTCCTGCTCAAAGGGATCCAGCTCCTCATTTCCCAACCCCAGCTCTAGCAGGTCGGCGTAGTGGATCGGGTTGCGGCGCAGGAGCTCGGCCAAGGTGGCGGATCCTTTGATCCCCTGGCCGGTCAGTTGGCTGAGGTGGATCCCGGCGGGGTCGTGGGCCTTGACCCGCTGGGTTTCTAGGCGCTCGATCTCGGCGGCAATGCGGGCCTGCTTGGCCTGGAAGAGGGCCCAGCGGCGGTCGTCGATGAGGCCCCATTCCCGCCCCAGGGGGGTGAGGCGTTGGTCGGCGTTGTCGGCGCGTAGGATAAGGCGGTATTCGGAGCGGCTGGTGAGCATGCGGTAGGGCTCCCGCAGCTCTTTGGTACAAAGGTCGTCGATGAGGGTGCCGATGTAGCTGGACTCCCGCGGCAGGGTTACCAGCGGCTTCCCCTGCACCAGGCGGGCGGCGTTGATCCCGGCGATCAGACCCTGGGCTGCTGCCTCTTCGTAGCCGGTGGTGCCGTTAATTTGGCCGGCACAGAACAGCCCCTGCACCTTCTTGGTCATCAGGGTGGGGTAGAGCTGGGTGGCCGGCAGATAGTCGTATTCCACGGCGTAGGCAGGCCGCAGCATGACGCACCGCTCCAGGCCGGGCAGGGAGCGCAGCATCTGGATCTGGATCTTTTCTGGCATCCCCGTCGAGAACCCCTGGATGTAGAGCTCCGGCAGATCCCGCCCCTCTGGCTCAATAAAAATTTGATGGCTTTCCTTGTCGGCAAAGCGGACGATCTTGTCTTCGATGCTGGGGCAGTAGCGGGGCCCCTTGGCCTCCACCCAGCCGCCGTAGACCGGCGTCTCGTGGAGGTTTTCGCGGATGATGCGGTGGGTCTCCGGCGTGGTGCGGGTGAGATAGCAGTCCATCTGCTCCCGCGGCACCCACACCTCCGGGTCAAAGCTAAACCAGCGCAGGTCGGGATCCCCTGGCTGCCGCTCCATCACGGAAAAATCGACGCTGCGGCGATCCACACGGGCAGGGGTGCCCGTCTTCAGCCGACCTGTCTCAAAGCCGAGTTGGCGCAGGGTGTCGGTCAGGCCTTCGACGGCAAATTCCCCCGCTCTGCCAGCAGGCTGCCAGTGGCGGCCAATCCAGATGCGCCCTCCCAGAAAGGTGCCCGTGGTCAGGATCACCGCCCCACAGCCGAAGACGCTGCCAAAATGGGTAACCACGCCCACCACCTCATCGTTGCGCCCCAGCACCAGGTCGGTAACAGTGCCCTCGCGGATGCTCAGATTGGGCTGGTTTTCCACCACCGAGCGCATTACCCGCGCGTACTCCCGCTTGTCGGTTTGCGCCCGCAAGGCCCATACTGCTGGGCCCCGCGAGCGGTTGAGCACCCGCTTTTGCAAATAGGTGCGGTCGGTAACTTTGCCCATCTCGCCGCCAAGGGCGTCGATTTCGTGCACCAGTTGCGACTTGGCCGGGCCCCCCACAGCGGGGTTACAGGGCTGCCAGGCGATCTTGTCCAGGTTCAACGTCAGCATCAAGGTATTACAGCCCAGCCGCGCTGCCGCCAGGGCCGCTTCACAGCCAGCGTGTCCCCCACCCACGACGATCACGTCGTAGTGGTCGAGAAAGTCCACGTTGTCCCGTCCAACTTTGAGCATAGGATCGCCCCCGCGGAATACCGGGATCCCCTATCCCAATTAGGTTGTTACAGCTTGTTTCTCCAGTCTAGCGACGGATAGAGGGCTATCCCCAAATCTCGGCAAGAGAAAGCCAGACCTCCACCAGTCTGCCGCTCCGAGGTTGCCCAAACCGGCTAGGATCCCGCTCTCCCCAGCCGGATCTAATTCAGACTATTTTAGTCGGGTTTAGTTGACGGGGTCGATCGCGGGTGATAGGATTGCCCTCGACGACGGGTAAACAAGATCCAGCCCTTTCTCCTGTCTGAGGCTTCCTATGACCCAAACCCTTTCCCACCGCCCGCTCAGCCCTGCCGATTTGCCGCCCAGCTCGGCCTTGCGCACCCTCCAGGTGGGCTTTAGGCGCTTGCGCTGTCGGGAATGTGGGGCCGAGTATGAGCCGGTGGCCAAGCACGTGTGCGACCTGTGTTTTGGCCCCCTGGAAGTGGTCTATGACTACGACTGGCTCAAGAGCGTTGTCAGCCGGCAGAGCATCCAGGCCGGGCCGCTCTCCATCTGGCGCTACCGACCTTTCCTGCCGGTCCTTTCGGAGCGGCCCATCGATGTGGGCACCGGCATGACGCCGCTGGTGAAGGCGGAGCGGCTGGGCCGGCGGCTGGGGTTAAAAAACCTCTACCTCAAGAACGACGCCGTCAACATGCCCACCCTCAGCTTTAAGGATCGGGTGGTGTCGGTGGCCCTGACCCGCGCCAAGGAGCTGGGCTTTACCACCGTTTCCTGCGCCAGCACGGGCAACTTGGCCAACTCCACGGCTGCCATCGCCGCCCATGCCGGCCTGGAGTGCACTATCTTCATCCCGGCGGATCTGGAGGCGGGCAAGGTGCTGGGATCCCTCATCTACAATCCCACCGTCATGGCCGTGGAGGGCAACTACGACCAGGTCAACCGCCTCTGCGCCGAGGTGGCCGATCGCTATGGCTGGGGCTTTGTCAATATCAACCTGCGCCCTTACTACTCAGAAGGCTCGAAAACCCTGGCCTACGAGGTGGCGGAGCAACTGGGGTGGCAACTGCCGGATCAGGTAGTGATCCCGCTGGCGTCGGGATCCCTGTACACCAAGATTTACAAAGGTTTTCAGGAGTTTGTGAAGGTGGGGCTGGTGGCGGAGAAGCCGGTTATCTTCCACGGCGCCCAGGCCCAGGGCTGTGCGCCCATTGCCCAGGCCTTTCGCGAGGGGCGGGATTTTGTTACTCCGGTTAAGCCGAATACCATCGCCAAGTCTATTGCCATCGGCAACCCTGCCGACGGCATCTACGCCCTGGAGATTGCCCGCAAAACCGGCGGCCAGATCGCGACGGCCACGGATCCCGAGATCGTGGCCGGCATCAAGCTCTTGGCCGAGACCGAGGGCATCTTCACCGAGACGGCTGGCGGCACCACCATTGCCGTGCTCAAACGCCTGGCCGAATCGGGCCAGCTTGATCCTGAGGCGGTTACGGTAGCCTATATTACCGGCAATGGCTTGAAAACCCAGGAGGCGGTGCAGGCGCACGTGGGCCATCCGCTGGTGATCTCGCCCAAGCTGGAGAGCTTTGAACAGGCATTGGAGCGCGCCCGCACTCTGGAGCGGCTGGACTGGCAGGAGGCTTCGGTTTGAAGCGAGAGGGATCCCCCTGGGCTCTTAACGGCGTCTTAATGAAGAGAAGAACTGTTACGATCCCTGGCACAGACCCACTCGCTCAGGAGCTCTGCACCATGCCTATCCTCCGTTCTGTCCGTCACTTTGCGCGTCGCTGCTTGCCGGTGGCAGTGGCGGTGTTGACCCCCCTTGCTTTGGCTCCCACGGCTCGGCCTCAGGGGCTGAACACCATTGCCGTTGAGCTGGAAACTTTGCCCAGCAGCTACTCGACGTTGGCGACGGCTTTGCGGGCGGCGGGGCTGAACACGGCGTTGGCGGGGCCGGGGCCGTTCACGGTCTTTGCCCCTTCCGATGTGGCCTTTAGGAAACTGCCGCCGGGCACCGTGGAGACGTTGCTGCAGCCGGCCAATCGGGATCAGCTCACCCGCATCCTCACCTATCATGTGGTGCCGGGGCGGATTACCTCGTTTGACCTGCGGCCTGGCCAATCGGCCACTCTGACCACCTTGGCGGGGCTGCCGCTGCGGGTGCAGGTGGGAGCCGATGGCAGCATCCGGGTCAACGGGGCCAATGTGAACTTGGCGGATATTCCGGTTTCCAACGGGGTGATTCACGGCATTGACGGGGTGCTGCTACCCTAGTCTTCTAAGGTTGGTCGCTGGACGAAGCATTGGCTTATGGCAGTCAAGGTGTTAATTCCCACCACGCTGCGGGTGCTCACCCGGGATCAGGAGGTGGTAAGTTGCGAGGGATCCACCGTTCGGGAATTGCTGGAGGCCTTGGAGCAGACCTATCCGGGCATCAAGGCGCGGCTGTGCGATGAAAAGGGGGAATTGCGCCGCTTTGTCAATCTCTATGTCAACAGCGAAGACATTCGCTTCCTCCAGGGATCGGACACGCCTCTACAGGATGGGGATGAGGTGAGCATCGTCCCTGCTGTTGCCGGGGGATGAAAGTTGCCGAGCCGGCTGTGGCTGCTTGGGAGTGGTTAAGCAAGCCGGCGCCGCTGGTGGCGCCTACGTTGCTGGGCATGGTGCTGGTGCGGCAATTTGCCGATGGGCTGCAGGTGCGGGCGCAGATTGTGGAAACGGAAGCCTACACCGCCGGCGATCCGGCATGCCACGCCTATCGCCGCAAGACCCGCCGCAACCAGGTGATGTTCGGGCCGCCCGGCCATCTCTACGTCTATCGCATCTACGGCCTCTACCACTGTCTCAACATCGTCACCGAGGCGGAAGGGATCGCGTCAGCGGTTTTGATCCGGGCAGCCCAGTTGGATTGCCTGCCGGAGTGGATCCCGGCCAACAAGCGCTTGAAACCGGCGCGGGTGGCGGCGGGGCCGGGCCTGCTCTGCCAAGCGCTGCGCATCGACGGATCCCACAATGGCTGGCGGCTGGAACCGGTGGCAGCCGGCCAGGAAGGCATTTGGCTAGAGGGATCCCCTGCTTGGGAGGCACAGTTCCCCATTGTCCAAACTACCCGCATCGGCATTACCCGCGGTGCGGAGCTCCCGTGGCGCTGGTACATTAAGGGGCATCCGGCGGTGTCGCACTATTAGTGGGGGCAAGCCGACAATGCTGCCGCAAGGCAAAGACTCCTGGCAAAGGCTGTCTGGGCTGGTCAGCGGCGTTGTGCTGCTCCTGCCCGCGTTGGCCCAGCCGGTTGCAACTTCTCCAGGACTCTTGACAATGCAAGCCCAGCGCCACTCCCCCTATCGCACCAGGTTGCAGCGCTGGCATGCCCCCCAAGGTTTTCAGGGCTGGTCAGCCCGCGGGATCCGGCTGAACGCCCAAGGGCAATTGGTCTTAGATCCAGAGAGCTGGCGGCAAGAAGTCAGCCTTGAGGAGCCGCAGTCGCCATTGCGCGGACGTCCTTTTCATCCCCCCGGCAGCTATTGGGTGGGAGAAGCCATCAGCCCGGAAGTTCCCGCCAGCTTTCCTCTGGTGGAAGCAATCGTCTCCTGGAATGCCACCACCCCTCCCGGCACCTGGCTAGAAGTGGAGATCCGGGCCAAGCTTGCGGGGCGCTGGACGAAGTGGTATCACGCCGGCGTGTGGGCTGCCGATCCGCCCACCCTGGCCAGCCACTCCGTGCGCGGGCAGGAAGACGCAGATGGCAACCTGCACACGGACTTGTTGGTGCTCAAGGATACCCACAACGGGGCAGAGGCTTTCCAAGTCAGGGTGCGCCTGTTCACGCAAGAGGCGGGCCGCTCTCCCCTGGTGGATCAGGTGGCGGTTGCCTTTTCCAACCAGCCGGCCCAGCCCGACCGCCTCTCCCCTGGGGATCCCAGCCGCTGGGGCCAGGTCTTGGAGCTGCCCTTGTGTTCCCAAATGGTCTATGCCGACGGGGGAGCAGCTTGGTGCAGCCCCACTGCCTTGGCGATGGTGATGGCCTACTGGCAGCGGGATCCCCCCCCCTGTGAGCCGTTGGTGCGCGCCGCGGCGGCCGGGGTGTACGACCGGGTTTACCAGGGCCACGGCAACTGGGCCTTCAACGTGGCTCATGCCGCCGAGCGGGGTTTGGCCGGCGTGGTGGCGCGGCTGCAGAGCCTGGCCCAGGCAGAAGCCTGGATCGCGGCCGGCGTGCCGGCTATCCTCAGCTATGCCTGGGGCGAGGGCGAGCTGGAGGGGGCGCCGATCCCCAAAAGCAACGGCCATCTGGCGGTGCTGGTGGGGTTCGACCGCCAAGGGGATCCCATCCTCCACGATCCGGCGGCCAAGACCAACGAAGAAGTTCGCCGCACCTACTGCCGCGACCAGCTAGAGCCTTTGTGGTTGGCCCACTCCGGGGGTACCGTCTATTTGATCTATCCGCGAGGGTGGCCAATTCCGGACCCATAGGTTAGCCCCGGCCTTCCACCGGGCTGGAGGCTTCTGCTCGAAGAGGCTGGGATATCGAGCGGACAAAAACGAACATGGCTTGGCGAGCATCCGATTGCCATCTGGCTTTTCGACGGGGATTTGAGTAAGGATATTAAGAAGTGAGGAGTGCAACTCACCCTTGGGTGAGACGGCTTAAGCATGGATAGGGTTAGGGTTCAAGGCCTGCGAGGCTGGCTGAGGGGTTTCCCTATGCCGAGCAGGCGGTGGGGCGCGGCTGTCCGCAGAAAAAGTAGCGGGGCAATTTCTGCCGGCTTTTACGTGAGTTGCTATCGACATGGAGGTTTGGGTTCCCGCCGCTTCCCAGTTTGTGGGAGAGGATGAGCTGCATCATGCCACGACGGGCTTCCCCTGCACCGCTATCTTTGCCGGCGCTGAGTGCTCTGGTGCTGGCCCTCTCGGCCTGCGGCGAGCTCTCTTCCTCTAATTTGTCTCCCAGCGTCGTTTCCCCTTCTGCCCTGCAGCCGGTTTCCACCCCAACTCCCCTCGCCCCCGCCGCTCTCACACTCGAACAGGCCCGCCAATCGGGTTTGGCGGTGCCCAACAACCGCATCGTCCTGCTCCTCCAGGAACAAGGATCCGATCTGGTGGCCCAGCTCCCTGCCTCCGAGGTGGATCGCTGGCTGGCTCGTACCCCCACCTGGCCGGGGGTGGAGGGGATCGATCTCAGCATTACCCTGGGCAGCTATCGCCAGACCGCCAACGCGCCCCTGCGCCTAGGGCAGCCGGCCACCTTCACTTTTACCAACCCACCTGCCGGGGAAGCGGAGCTCAGCGCCATTGCCTACCGGGGATCCACCGCCTTGGCCCAAGGAAAGGGATCCCTGACTCTTTCTGCCCGCTCTGGAAGCGCTGACAGCAGCAGTCGCCGCCTGAGCCTGCTGGTGCTCTCCGAGGTGGGAGTGCCGCTGCTGCACGCAGGGGCAGGGGTGCCGGCGCCTGGCCAGCCGTTGTTGCTGTCGGGGGAAAATCTGGAGCGGGTGGAAAGCGTTCTTTTTGCCTCAGCCGCCAATCCGGAGCGCATCCTGAGGGGGGAAATTCGCTCGCGCAGCCGCAACAGTCTGACGGTGATGCCGCCAGCCTCCCTTTCCGGCACCGTTTGGGTGGCGGTGGCCGACGCTGAAGGACAAGGACTGGGAACCTGGATTGACGAGTGGCCCACTCCCACCCCCACTCCTACAGCGGCCTCGGGCTGGCGAGTGGAGACCCTCCTCGATGGCCGCACCGCTGCGGCAGCCAAGCCGGAGGGCAGCAGCTCCGATAACGAGGGGGAGGCCGGGATCTCCCTGCAGCAGATCGGCGGCATTGCCGCAGACCCCGAGGGGTTCTTTTACTTAGCCGACCCGGCCCAGCACCGCATTTTCCGGCTTTCCCCCGCAGGGGAACTGGAGGTGTGGGCGGGCAGCGGCAAGGCCGGCCACCGGGATGGGGTGGCGGAGCAGGCCCAGTTTCACTCCCCCCAAGGGCTACTTTGGGATCCCAAGGGGGGGTTGTGGGTGGCCGACAGCGGCAACCATTGCCTGCGCTACATCAGCCGACAGCGGCGGGTGAGCACCTTTGCCGGCACCTGTTCAGCCGGCCACCGAGATGGAGAGCGCGACGAGGCGCAGTTTCGCGAACCCTTTGGCCTGGCCCTGGGTCTGGACGGCAGCCTTTACGTGGCCGATCGCGCCAACCGCCGCATCCGCCGCATCACTCCCACGGGCAAAGTGACGACGGCCGCTGGCACCGGCCAGCCGGGATCCGCCGATGGGCCGGCAGAGCAAGCCCAGCTTCTGGAGCCGACAGCTCTGGCAGTGGACAAGGCGGGTAACCTCTGGATTGCCGATAGGCATCGCCTGCGCCGGCTCTCTGCCGACGGGCAACTGACCACCCTCTCCCAGGCGGAAGCAGGCTACCGCGATGGCCCTCTGGCGGAGTCCCGTTTTCAAACCCTTGCAGGGCTGGCCTTCGACAGTGCGGGGGTCCTCTGGCTGGCCGACCAAGACAACCGCCGCATTCGCCGTCTTCAGCCCAGCGGGCAGGTCTCTACCCTGGCCGGGGGGGATGAGCCGGGCTGGCAGGATGGCCCGGTGGTCTCAGCTCGCTTCCAGCGGCCTGGCTCTCTACTTGCCTTGCCAGACGGCAGCTTGGTGGTGGCGGATGCTGGCCTGCCTGGCTTGCGGCGTCTTAGCCGCGTCGTCCCCTAGCCCGCCACTCCCGTTTCGAGGGGATCCCCCTAGCCGCGGCGGTAGCGGGCCAGGGCCGCTTCGTAAGCCCGCCGACTGGCCTGCAGGGACTTTTCCAGATCCACCACAGGGCGGGGATAGTCCACCCCTAGCCGCACGCCAAACTGCTTTTGCTCGGCGGCGCTGAGGCGATAGGGCTCGTGGATCTTGTCCCCGGGGATCCCGGCCAGTTCCGGCAGCCAGTGGCGCAGGTAGTGGCCCTGGGGATCGTAGTCGCGGGATTGCTTGGGAATGTGGAAGTAGCGGAAGCCGCGGGCATCGTTCCCTACGCCGGCGGTGTAGTTCCAGTTGCCGTAGTTGCTGGCCACGTCGTAGTCAATCAGCAGCGATTCAAACCATTCCGCCCCCAGACGCCAGTCGATCCCCAGGTTTTTGGTGAGGAAGCTGGCCACATTCTGCCGCCCGCGGTTGGACATGAAGCCGGTGGCGGCCAACTCCCGCATGTTGGCATCCACCAGAGGGTAGCCGGTCTCGCCGCGGCACCAAGCCTGAAAGCGGTCCCAGTCCTGCTGCCAGGGGATGGGGATCCCTTGGATCCCCGAGGGACGAAACAGCTTGGCCCCATGCTTGGCCAAGATGAAGCGAAAGTAGTCCCGCCACAGCAGCTCAAACACCAGCCAGTAGGTGGATTCGTTGCGCACCCGCTCCTCCTCGTAGCGCTTGACTTCGGCGTAGACAACGCGAGGGGAGATGCAGCCCAACGCCAACCAGGCAGAAAGGCGCGAGCTGTCGTTGGGATCCAGCATGCCGTTGCGGGTTTCTTTGTAGACGCGCAGCCGGTCCAGATCCCAGATATAGGTCTGCAGGCGGGCCTGGGCGGCGGTGCTGCCGCCGGTATAGACAAAGCGGGCGCGGGGATCCGGCGGCGGCAAGCTCAACCCCAGCGCCGCCAGGGTGGGCAGGGGGCCAGGATCTAGCCCCGGCGGCAGGGGCGGCAGGGAAGGGATGGGCAGGGGAGCGCGAACTTCGGCCTTGGCTTCCACCTGCTGGCGAAAGCGGGTAAACACCTCCGGCAGGTCTGCCAGGGCAAAGGGGAGATCTTCGGGGTGGTAGAGGGTGTGACCCCAGTCCAGATGGAGCCGGATCCCCAAGGGCTGCAGCGCTTGCTGCAGGGCCTCAGCAACCGCCTCCTCCTCGGTGCCCACCTCTTCGTGGGCATAGACGGCCTCCACCCCCCACTCCCGCGCCAGGGCCGGGATCACCTGCTCCGGCTGGCCTTGGCGAATGACTAGGTCAGAGCCGCGGGCCCGGAGCTGCTGCCGCAGGTCGGCCAGGCTCTCCAGCAGGAACTGGGCGCGGAAAGAGCCGGTCTTGGGAAAGCCAAAGGCCGTCTGTCCAAAGTGGCGCGGATCTAGGCAATAGAGGGGAATGAGGAGAGATCCCTGCTGGCAAGCCCGCGTCAGCGGCTGGTGATCTAGCAGGCGCAAATCGGTGCGAAACCAGAGCAAAACGGCCATTCTAGACGGATGCCAGCGCTTCCGCTTCTTCTTGGGGATCCCTCCTGGGTCGCCCCAGTTCCGGGCTGGGGACGAAATGGGGCACCTGGGCAGCGGGGATGTGGATGGGGGCCTTGGTGCGCGGGTGATAGGTTTGCCGGGCCGGGCGGTAGCGCAACGAGAAGGTGCCAAAGCGCGCCAGCCGCACCGATCCTCCTTCCGCCAGACATTGGCTGATGCTGTCTAGCATTGCCTCCAGAGCAGCGGCAGCCATTTTGACGGTCAGGCCATCCACCTGGGCGGCCATCTGGCGGGCCAGCAAACGACGATTCAAATGGGGAAGAGAAGCCACGACCACTTATCCAGACAACGGCAACGGGACAACAGCGGCCCTGAGCTTGATGCTCCCAACCTGATATGGCGAGAACTCCATCGGAAAAGAGAACGGCATCTCCCAGGCCGGCTACCTGAAGCTGAAATGTAGGCTTGAGGAAACTGAGAGCTGGGGCGGCCACCTTGCGGCAACTTACACGCAGAGAGGATCCGACACCGCAACTGCCACTAATCCACTGTCTAGCCGGTAGCCAGACTGCTCAACTCGGCTCATCCTTGGCGTGGCCGGAATCGACCACTTCCAGCTCGCTCTCGAAAAACCAGTGCCGGGAGCGATCGGGAAATTCCAAAATGTAGCCGATGCCACTGCCATCGACCACCCGCCGTGCCAGCACCACAGCCTCCTTGCCCACCAGCGCGCTCACCTCTTCTTGTCCGCGATCCTGAATAGAGCGCACCCTAACCTTATCCCCAACTTTGATCACCATAGTCGATCAGGGTAACCGCGAAGAGCTTTACCACTCAAGATGGTACGCCAAAAAGGATCCCTGCCGGAATCTGGCCCGACCGGGCTGAGGCCAACGGGGATTGGCTAGGATGGAAAAAGAGCGTTGTGCCCCCGACTGCCCCTGTGATTGCCCTCTCCCTCAAGCCAGCCCACTGCTCCTGGAGCGTTATCAGCTTTCCCTCCACCCTCTATACCCAGCCGGTTCTGGATTTGTTGATTGCCAGAGTTCCCCCCCCCTGGAGGGCGGAGGTGCGTTTGGGCCTGCAAGAGGCGATCATCAATGCCGTTCGCCACGGCAATGGCCTGGATCCCAACAAGAGGGTGATCGTCGAATACGCCAGCTCCGAGCCGTTTTATCAGTGGCTGGTGCGGGATCAGGGATCCGGCTTTCGTCCCCAGGAGGAGCTAAACCGCTGCCGCTGCGGCATCCTGGAAACGGAAGAGTCAGGGCGGGGAATGCTCCTGCTCACCCAAATTTTCGACTTTGTGCAGTGGAACGAGACGGGCAACCAGCTCTACTTGGGCAAGTACATTCACCCCGGCTGCCGGGATCCCTGGATAGTTTGACGGGCTCCACTCAGTACCACTGCCAAAATAGCTTGCCCCTCTGGAGGAGCCAGTGCCCCCGATCCGGATAGGGAGCCTCGGACAGCGTCAGGGCAGTGGTGGCGAAGGCCAGGCGCGTGGACGACCAGCGGGATCCCTGCAGTTGGGGCAGCCAAGTTTCCGGTAGAACCCCCAGGGATCCGTACCCATAGCCCAGGTTGCGGTGGGGCAGGGGGGCCACCAGGCTGCGCCAGGCGCGGCTGGCGCTCAAGGGAGGATCCGCCAGGGCCGCTTCCAAAGCCGCCAAAGAAGAAGCCAGGTAGGAGTAGCCTTCCCGGTCGGTGTGGTACACCTGGGCCGAGAGAGGCGATGCTTCCGGGATGGCGGGCAGGGCTTGGGGAAGAGCCTCTGCCGCCTGCACCCGGGGAGAGCCTCCCCTGCCGCTGACCTGCAGCAGCCCACCGGCCAAGAGGGGGATGTCTTCTCGCGGCGTGGAGTGGCTTGGCTGGGGTTGCGGCTGGGCCGCCGGCTTGCTCCAGACAGTGGCGGTGCCATGCTTAGTTGCAATCGACACCACCTGCCAGCCCTGGGCGATTGCCCGCTCATCCAGCGTTGGCGCATCCGGCCTCTTGCCAACCCACAGCCAGGCCAGTTCCCCATCCGTGGGCAAAAAGGCAAGGGCAAACTCTCCCCTTTCCGGCAACAAGTGCTGCCAGTCCAGCTCCACCTGCAATTGCAACTGCTGCAGCCATTGGCCGGGATCCAGCCGCAGGCCGAAGAGGCTCAGGGGTTGCATCCGCCCCAAGCTCTGCCAAAGGTTGGCCCAGTTCTGTCCGGAAATTAGCGCTAGCGTCTCGTCGGGCAGATGCCGAATAACCTGCGGATGAAAAGCTTCTACCGTCGGCAAAGCGAACTCAGCAGGCGTATGCCAAAGGGCGGCAGTTTCGGCCACCAACCCCCGAAAGTTGACCCCCAGCCCCAGCCCCACTGCCTGCAACGCCAGAGCGTCGGGAGAGGGCGATTCCGGATTTTGCCAGAAAGCCCAACCCACATGCGCCTCCTGTAGCGGCTGGATCACCTGCCGAAACTGCGGCTTGCTCACCAACGACAACTGCGGCAACTGCCACGCATCGATGGCGGCGCGAATGGCAGCAGCCTGTTCTGCCAGCAGCACATAGCGCTCGCCGAAAAGGGCTGCCGTGAACCCCTGCAACTCCGGAAGCGGGCTGGACACCACCTGAATGCCCTTGTAGGTATCCACCTGCACTGGCAAGCCGGCTAAGCTCTGCCGCTCCCACAACAGGTTCAGCTCGAATTGGGCAAGCGCCGCGTCGCGAGTTTCCAAGGCAACCAAGGTGCCCCACTCCGGCAAGCTGGCCAAGAGGGTGCTTTTCCCCAGCCAGGGCTGCACCTCCCGCTCGAAATCCAGGGCTCCCCCGGCCAGCATGGCTCCCAACCAGCCCGGGCCTGCGCCGGAGAAAAACTTCCGCCACTGCTGACGAGTGGCGCGTCGCTGGGAAGCGGGGGTTGCCGCTTGCCAAAATGCCTGCAAATCCTCGAGAGGGGCGGCCAGCAGCAACAGCGCCTGGGTGGAACGGGGAGCTAGGCCCACAATCGGCGGCAGCGCCGGGCGAGATAGCAACAAAGCCAGAGGGCTTTGGGTGAGCAGCCAGGTGATAGCCCACACCACCAGGGCAGCCAGAAGGCCCAGACCGATCAGGATCCCGCGCAAGAGTTGCCGTTGTCCCATACCCACATCCACAGCCTGAAAGACGCGCCGTCTTGCCTCGATGCCAGTACCTCGGCACGGCGTAACCATCTTACCTGCGAGGGGAAGTTTGCGCGCCTTGCTTGCCTTTGGCCCGAACTCGGAGTGAGCGATAATGGGTGCGGCGTTTGCAGCGATGGCTCAGCGATGCGCATTTCCTTGAAGTGGCTGCGGGAATTGGTGGACTTTGAGCTTTCCCCGGAAGAATTGGCAGAAGCCCTTACTCTGGTGGGGTTTGAGGTGGAGGAGATTGAAGATCGCCGCAGTTGGGCAGAAGGGGTGGTGCTGGGCAGGATCCTAGCCGCCGAGCCCCATCCCAATGCTGACAAGCTGCGCGTTTGCCAGGTGGACTTGGGATCTGAGCAACCGGCCACCATCGTCTGCGGAGCGGCCAACGCCCGCGCCGGCTTGCTGGTTCCTGTGGCCACGCCGGGCACTCATCTGCCCGCTGTGAACCTGACCATTGCCAAAGCGGAGAAACGGGGAGTGCTCTCGGAAGGCATGATCTGCTCTTTGGCCGAGCTGGGGCTGGAGAGGGCTTCGGAAGGGATCCACGAATTTCCGCCTGATTTGGATCTCAAGGCCCACCCGCTGGGGTCTGACGCCCGCCCGCTGCTAGGCCTGGACGATGTGGTGTTGGATCTCACTTCCACCGCCAACCGCGCCGATGCTCTGAGCATGGTGGGGATCGCCCGCGAGGTGGCCGCCCTCACCCGCAACCCGCTGCGCCTGCCGCCGGTTCAGCCCCTACAGGCCAAGCCCATCCCCAACTTCAACCTGCGCATTGCCGACGCCAAGGCCTGCCCCGCCTACAGTGGCGTGTTGATCGAGGGAGTGAAGGTCGGCCCTTCTCCCGACTGGCTCAAGCATCGCCTGGCCGCCGCTGGCATGCGCTCCATCAACAATGTTGTCGATGTTACCAACTTGATCTTGCTGGAATGGGGCCAGCCCCTGCACGCCTTCGATTGGGATCGCCTGCTGCAGGTCATGGGCAAGAAGAAGCCCACTATTGAGGTGCGCTTTGCCCAGGCGGGAGAAACCCTGAAAACCCTGGACGGCCAAACCCGCACCTTGCACCCTGAAAGCCATCTCATCGTGGCCGGCGGCCAGCCGGTAGCCCTAGCAGGTGTGATGGGGGGAGAAGAGACAGAAGTGAGCTCGGCCACCACCAGCATTTTTTTGGAGGCCGCCCTCTTCGACCCGGTGGTGACGCGCCGCTCGGCCCGCTCGCAGGGACTGCGCACGGAAGCCTCGGCCCGCTATGAGCGGGGGGTTAATTTTGCCACCCTCGACCTGGCGCGGGATCGGGCGGTGCAGTTGATTTTGGAGCTGGCGGGAGGATCGGTGGTTGGCCTCACCACCTTTGACCAACGGCCACCGCTGGAGCGGACGCTGAAGCTGCGGCTGTCGCGCCTCATCGACGTGTTGGGGGAAGAGGTGCGGCCAGAGGATGTGGAGGAGATCTTGCCGGCCTTGGGCTTTCAGCTTTCCCGCTGTCAGGCAGTTGCCCCGGAGGCTCCCCCCCTCCCTGCTACGGAGACAGCAGGCGTGGCCGGCTGCGTTTGGCAGGTGTCTGTTCCCCCCTACCGCCTGCGGGATGTCGAACGGGAGATCGACTTGATTGAGGAATTTGCCCGTCTCTACGGCTACAACCGCTTCTCCGAAACCCTGCCCACGGAGCCGCAGGTGGGATCCCTCTCTGCACGGGAAACTTTGACCCGGCAAATTCGCGAGGTGATGCGGGGCATCGGCCTGACGGAGGTGTACCACATCTCCCTCTGTCCGGCAGAGGAGGACAGCTCCTTGGTCAAAATCGCCAATCCGCTTTCCCCCGAGTACTCCGCTGTGCGCAAGGCGCTGTTGCCGGGCTTGGTGGAGGCTTTTCGCTTCAACTGGGATCAGGGCAACGGCCCGCTGCAGGCTTTTGAGATTGGCCACGTCTTTGCCTATGCCCCTCCCTCCAGCCCTGAGCCCTATCAGGAGGCGGAGCACTTGGGCGGCATCCTGGGCGGGGACCTCAACCCCAATGACTGGCGGCACCACAGCCGGCCCATGGACTGGTTTGAGGCTAAGGGGCTCTTGGTCTCGGCGCTGGAGCGGCTGGGGTTTACTTCTGAGTTTCGCCCCGATCCCCCCGAGGCGCAATCGCCGCTGTTGCACCCCGGTCGCCAGGCCGGCATCTGGATCGAGGGATCCCGCATTGGCCTATTTGGGCAGTTGCACCCCCGCCTTTGCCAGGAGAAGGATTTGCCGGAGGAGGTCTATGGGTTTGAGGTGGATCTGGATCCCTTGTTGGCCAGCCTGGAGAAGCGGGGCCTAGTGCAATTTTCCCCCTTTTCGCCTTTTCCGGCCTCGGATCGGGATATCGCCTTCTTTGCGCCGCTGGAGCTGTCGGTGGCAGACATCGAGAAAGTAATCCGCCAGGCGGCAGGCCCTCTGCTGCAGTCGGTACAGCTTTTCGACGAGTACCGCGGCCAAGGGGTACCGCCAGGGCAGCGCAGCCTCGCCTTCCGACTGGTGTACCGCGCTCCGGATCGCACCCTCACCGATGCCGAGGTGGAAGCTGCGCAAAACCAGGTGAGGGCGCAGCTAGAAAAACACTTTCCCGTTACCCTGCGCAGCTAATGGCTTGCTGTTTTTGGCAGTGGCCGGCGAGCGCCTTGCTGTTTGGCAAAGAGAGGGGCTGCCGCTTGCAAAAAACCTAACCCGGAGCCCGCCGTTTGTCTGCAGGCAATATTACGATCTTCTGGGTCAAGGTTTCGTGTTGTGAGGGACGTCCGGCAGTGCAGACCAACGCTTCTCTTCCCGCGGCGACCGGTTCGCAGGCTGTGGCCTGTGATCCCCTGACGCGGGCGCAGATCCTCATCGAGGCTCTGCCCTACATCCAGCAGTACCAGGGCCGTGTCATTGTCATCAAGTACGGGGGCGCCGCCATGGTGCAGCAGGAGCGCCGAGCTGAGGTGCTGCGGGATATTGTTTTTCTGGCCTGTGTCGGCATTCGGCCGGTGCTGGTGCACGGCGGGGGGCCGGAGATCAACAGTTGGCTCCAGAAGCTGGACATCCCCTTCAAGTTTGTGGACGGCCTGCGGGTGACCGATGCGGCCACCATGGAGGTGGTGGAGATGGTGCTGGTGGGCAAAGTCAACAAACAGATCGTGCAGCTCATCAGCCTGGCCGGCGGCTCGGCGGTGGGGCTGTGCGGGCGGGACGGCAATTTGATTCGAGCCCGCTCCCAGGGCCGGGCGGAAATCGGCTTTGTGGGGGAAGTCAGCAGCATCAACCCCCAGTTGGTGCAAACTCTGTTGGAGGGCGGCCAGATCCCGGTGATCTCCAGCGTGGCCGCCGACGAGACAGGCCAAGCCTACAACATCAACGCCGATACTGTGGCGGGAGAGCTGGCGGCCTCTCTGGGGGCAGAAAAGCTGATCCTTCTCACCGACACCCCTGGCATTCTCAGAGACCCTGAGGATCCCAGCTCCCTGATTACGCTCCTGGATATCGAGACGGCCCGCCAGCTTATCCAGACAGGGGTGGTCAGAGGGGGCATGATCCCCAAGGTGCAGTGTTGCATTCGCGCTCTAGCGCAGGGGGTGCGGGCTGCCCACATTCTGGACGGGGGATCCCCCCACTCTTTGTTGTTGGAGCTACTGACCGATGCCGGGGTGGGCACTAAGCTGATCCCCTCTCAGTTTTCTGCCCAGTTGCGGGAGCAGAGCAACGGCTTCCGCTAAGGCTTGTCTTCTAGGCCTCTTTGAAACCTGCCCCGGCAGGCCCTGAAACCGCCGGTTTTCCATCTGTCCCCCAGCAACAAGCGGCGCCCCCAACCCCCCTCTCCCAAAGGGAGAGGGGACGGGGGTGAGGGCCAAGCCTCATCAGGGAGAGAGCTTAGAGTAGATCAGAGCTCTCCATGAGTCGTCTTCATCTTTTTGGGTGTAAGTCCGTGAGCCTTGCTACCTCTTCCTCCGAGGCCGCTTCCTCCAGGGATCCCCGAAGCGATTGGCGGCTGCTGCGGCTGCTCTGGCCCTATGCCCGTCGGCACCTGAAGCTGTTGTTGGCGGCCTTGGCCTTTTTGCCGCCCCTGGCCCTAGCCGATGCGGTGCAGCCGTTGATCCTGCAGCGGGCCCTGGACGGCCCCATCGCCCAAGCGCTTGCCCAAGGCGACAGTGGGATCCTCGCCGGCCTCTGGCCCTACGCGGGCCTGTTGATCCTCACCCTGCTGGCCCGCTGGGTTTTTCAGGCCCTGGAAGGGTATAGCAGCCAGAAGCTGGGGCAGTTGATGACCCGCGACATCCGCAACGATCTCTTCGCCCACGTGCTGGCCCTGCCGGCCCAATTTTTCGATCGCACCCCGGTGGGCAAGTTGATCACCCGCATCACCAGCGATGTGGAGGCCTTGGGAGATGTGTTTTCCACCGGCGCGGTCGGCATCGTCAGCGACCTCTTTACCCTGCTGGTAATCGGGGTGGTGATGCTCAGCCAGCGCTGGGATCTGGGCCTGCTGCTGATCCTCATCGTCCTGCCAGCCAGCGCTGTAGTGGTCGAGCTGCAGCGCCGCTTTCGCGATGCCAACTTTCGCGTGCGGGAAGAGCTCTCTAAGCTCAACGCCTGGATCCAGGAAAACGTCTTGGGCATTGCCGTGGTGCAACTGTTTCGGCGGGAGCGGCTCAACAGCGAGATTTTTCAAACCATCAACCGCCGCTACATCCAAGAGGTGGATCAGACCATCCTCTACGACGCTGCCCTTTCCGCCGTTTTGGAGTGGGTTGCCTGGCTGGCGGTGGCCGCTCTCCTCTGGGTGGGCGGGCAGCAGGTGCTGGCAGCCGGCAGGGGGGAGTGGCTGGGATCCCTGCCCCGAGAACCTCTCACCTTCGGCAGCCTCTACGCCTTCATCCTCTTTTCCCAGCGCTTTTTCAACCCGCTGCGCCAGTTGGCGGAAAAGTTTACCGCCCTGCAGGCGGGGTTCACCGCCGTGGAACGCATCGACCACATCCTCCGCCTGCCCGTCGCCATCCGGGATCCCGTCAGCCCCCGCCACCTGCCCCCAACCGCCAAAGGAGAGGTGCAGTTCGAGCATGTTTGGTTTGCCTACAACCCCGGCGAGTGGGTGCTCAAAGACCTCAGCTTCACCATCCGCCCCGGCGAAAAGGTCGCCCTCGTGGGGCCCACCGGCGCTGGCAAAAGCTCCATCATTCGCCTACTTTGCCGCCTTTACGAAGTAACTCGCGGCTGCATCCGCATCGACGGCGTGGACATTCGCCACCTGCCTCAGGCCGAGCTGCACCGTCACCTGGGCGTGATCCTGCAAGATGGATTCTTGTTCTCTGGAGATATCCAGCAAAACATCACTCTAGGAGAGGAGGGCGAGCTGGCAGAAGTGGAGCGGGTGGCCCGTCAACTCCACCTGCACGAGCTCATCCGCGATCTGCCCCAGGGCTACGCCACCCCCGTGCGGGAGCGGGGCAGCAACCTCTCCAGCGGCCAAAAACAGCTCATCAGCTTTGTGCGGGCCCTGTGGCGGGATCCGAAAATCTTGGTCTTGGACGAGGCCACCGCCAGCCTAGATGTGGGCACCGAGGCCCTGATCCAATCCGCCCTGGAAACCCTGCTGCGGGATCGCACCGCCCTGATCATCGCCCACCGCCTCTCCACCATCCGCCACGTGGATCGCATCCTCGTGCTGCAGCGAGGGGAACTGAAAGAACAGGGATCCCACGCCGAGCTCATGGCCCTCAACGGGCTCTACGCCCACCTCTACCGGCTGCAAGATTTGGGCAGCTAGCGACCAGAACCAAAGCGAGACCGAAGCGCCCGCAGGGTGGTGAAGCTGGCATCCGCAAGCGCGATGCGGGCTTTGCAGAGGAGCAGATTGCCATTATCTAAAGCCGTGTCTTTCAGGCTGGCCAAACCGTCGCCGGCCTGCACCAGAAACCGACGGCTCCAGGTGGAGAAGTTTTTGCTGAAGGTGTTGATCAGGCGTTCCATGGGGACTGCTCGTTCCGCTTTGAGTCTCCTACTTAGCCTACTCCGCCGGCAAGCGATCTCCGCAAGCCTGAGCAATTCCCGAGAAAATTGTTACAGATTATTAAAAACTTGCTGTCAAGGCGGCAGACTAGCTATCATGAACCGCAAGTCCGGCATACACCGAGAAACAGTTAGCCATGAGTCAGCGGCCAGAGGTTGTGGAAGGCGCAGCGGCCAAGCAAAAGGTGACGTTGTATCTCCCACCCGAGTTGCACCGGAATCTGAAGATTCGGGCTGCCGTGGAGCGGGAGCCGATGTCGGCAGTAGCGGAGAAGGCCCTCACCTTCTACCTGCTTCACCCGGAGGTCATCGAAGGGGTGCAAGGCAGCGCCTACCGCGTCCACCGCTGCCCTGAGTGCGGCCATCCGTTTGTCATCCGCAATGGGGAGGTGGTTTCGCTTCACCAGCAGTCCGCTTCTGAAGCCATCCTCGAAGAGGTGGAGCCGGAATACTGGGGAGCGGCCTCGGCCTCCGAAGAGCAACGACAAGACGAGCTGGTGCCCTGCTAAGGCTTTTTGCGCTGTTTCAAAGGTATGCCTCTTTGTGAGCTTGAGCAGACAGGAGGGGTATAAAACAAGGGTTAGTAAAGAGCAAGTCAGGATATCTCAAGTACTTTGAAGACAGGCAAACTCCAGACGCCGTTTTCCTTCCTTTCTGTCGGTTTCGCTTAGATTTCCCTCCGCGCAGTTGGTGTTTCCCATGCAAGAGCTCAGCATTCTCATCCAAGCTCAATACCCACTGCTCTACCTGGTCACTCCAGAGGAAGAACGGGCGGAGGCAGCTCTGGCGGCGATCGCTCGCACCCTCAAGCCGCAGCGGCGCCTGTTTGTCTGGACGGTTACCCACGGCATTGTTGAATACGGCAACCCCCGCAGCCTCACCCAGCACAACACCCAATCCCCCCAGCCGGCTATTCAGTGGGTGATGGAGCAAAAAGATCCCGCCATCTGCGTCTTCAAAGATCTGCACGACTTTTTGGACAACACCGAAGTCAAACGCTGGCTGCGCGATGCCATCGCCAGCTTGAAGGGATCCCACAAAACCATCTTGCTGATGTCGCCGGTGCAGGTAATTCCCGTCGAGCTGGAAAAAGACATTTGCGTGGTGGACTTTCCCTTGCCGGACATGGCCACCCTGGAGCGCACCCTCAACCGGCAGTTGGAGCAGCTTCCCCGCGGCGGATCCCTGAGCCCTGAGGCGCGGGAAAAGCTGGTCAAGGCAGCCCTTGGCCTAACGCAAGACGAGGCGGAAAAAGTTTACCGCAAGGCGGTGGTGATGCACGGCCGCCTCAGCGAGGCAGAGGTGGATATCATCCTCTCTGAGAAAAAGCAGCTGATCCGGCGCAACGGCATCCTCGAATTCATCGAAGAAGACGAGACCATCGACGCCGTCGGCGGCCTAGAGGAGTTAAAGCGCTGGCTGCTGCAGCGCTCTGAGGCCTTTACCGAGCGGGCCCGCGCCTATGGCTTGCCTCAGCCCAAGGGACTCTTGATTCTGGGCGTACCTGGCTGTGGTAAGTCCTTGATCGCCAAGACCACCGCCCGCCTCTGGGGCCTGCCGCTGCTGCGCCTGGATATGGGCCGGGTCTACGATGGCTCTATGGTCGGCAAGTCGGAGGCCAACCTGCGCAGCGCCCTGCGCACTGCTGAATCGCTGGCGCCGGCCATCCTTTTTATCGACGAGCTGGACAAAGCCTTCGCCGGAGCGGCAGGTTCCAGCGACTCCGACGGCGGCACCTCCAGTCGTATCTTTGGCTCCTTTCTCACTTGGATGCAGGAGAAGCGCTCGCCGGTGTTTGTCATGGCCACGGCCAACCGCGTGGATCGCCTGCCGGGCGAATTCCTGCGCAAAGGCCGTTTTGACGAGATTTTCTTCGTGGATCTGCCCAACATTAACGAGCGCATGGAGATTTTCCGGATCCACCTGAAGAAGCGGCGGCGCGACATCAGCCGCTTTGATCTGCGCCAGCTAGCCGCCGCCTGCGAGGGCTTCTCCGGCGCGGAGATCGAACAAGTTTTGATTGCTGCCATGTACGAAGCGTTTGCCCAGAACCGCGAATTTACCCAACTGGACATTTTGGCAGCAACGAAAGCAACTCAACCGCTATCTCGCACCATGACGGAGCAAGTGGTAGCGTTGAGGGAATGGGCCCAGCAGCGGGCTCGGCCTGCAGCAGCCTCTGTAGCCGAGTACCAGCGGCTGGAGTTCTAGCAGGGGGGTGAAAGGCCAGAATCGCCTTGGCAGAGGCAGAGACGGCTAAAGCTCAACCTTCCCCGCTAGGCGTTGCCCATTGTTTGTGTTGATGTTCCAACCCCTACACATACACAAAGGAGAGAAACACCATGTCTCATTTTAGCACCTTGCGCACCAAGATCACCGATGGCCAGATCCTGGTTAACTCCCTGCGCGATCTCGGCTACACCGTTAAGCTGAACGCCGATGTGCGTGGCTACAACGGCCAGCGTGTTCGTGCCGACATCGTGGCCCAGTTGGAGGGCGACTACGATCTGGGCTGGTCCAAGAACCCCGACGGTTCCTACGACCTGATCGCCGATCTGTGGGGCGTGGCCAAGAAGCACAACCAAACCGAGTTGATCAACTCCATCAACCAGAAGTACGCCGTCAACAAGACCTTGGCCGAGGTGAAGCGCCCTGGCTTGAACAACGCCAACGTTAAAGTGGTGATGCACTAAGCCGGATCCCGTCTCGCCATTGCTGCGGCCATCTGCGCCGAGCAGATTAAAAGAGGGGCTGAACTCAGCCCCTACTTTTTTGCTTTTTGCTGCTTTTGGGTTAATGAGCCGAGCTACCCTACGCTTCGCTAAGGGCGGCGATGCCGGGCAGCTCTTTGCCTTCCAGCAGCTCCAGGCTGGCGCCGCCGCCGGTGGAAATGTGGGTCATTTTGTCGGCTAGGCCCACTTTTTCCACAGCCGCCACCGAGTCGCCGCCGCCGATAATAGTGATGGCACCGGCCTGGGTGAGGTCGGCCAGGGTGCGGGCAATGGCTTCTGTGCCAGCGGCAAAGCGGTCGAACTCAAACACACCCATCGGCCCGTTCCAGACTACGGTTTTGCACCCTTGCAGGGCGGCCTGGAAGGCTTTGACCGATTCGGGGCCGATGTCCAGGCCCATCCAGTCTTCCGGAATGGCGTGGATGGAAACCGTCTGGGCGTTGGCGTCTTTGTCAAACCTATCGGCGACCACCACGTCCACCGGCAGCAGCAGCTCCACGCCCCGCGCTTTGGCCTTCTCCATCAGGGAGCGGGCCAGATCCAGCTTGTCGGTTTCCACCAAAGACTTGCCGGTTGGGATCCCTTGGGCTTGGTAGAAGGTGAAGATCATGCCGCCGCCCAGCAGAAGCTTGTCCACTTTTTCCAGCAGGCGCTCGATGACGCCAATCTTAGTAGAGACTTTGGAGCCGCCGATGATGGCCGCTAGCGGTCGCTGGGGGTTCTCGATGGCGCCTGATAAAAATTGCAGCTCCTTTTCCACCAGGTAGCCGGCCACAGCGGGCTGGAGGTAGGCGGTGACGCCGGCAGTGGAGGCGTGGGCGCGGTGGGCGCTGCCAAAGGCGTCGTTGACAAACAAGTCGGCCAGGGAGGCCAGCTTGCGGGCAAATTCTGGATCGTTGGCTTCCTCTTCGGGGTGGAAGCGGACGTTTTCCAGCAGGGCCAGCTGGCCGTTTTCCAGAGAGCTGACCACGGCTTCGGCCTCAGGGCCAATGCAATCGGGGGCAAAGGCCACCGGCTGGCCCAGGAGCTGGGCAAGGCGGACGGCCACAGGGGCGAGGCTATTGCCCTCGCGGGCGATCTGGATGGCGCCGGTCGCCTTGTCTTTCTGGATGGGGCGGCCCAGGTGGCTGGTGAGGATGACCTTGGCGCCCGCCTGGGCCAAGGCTTGGATGGTGGGCAGGGAGGCGCGAATGCGGGTGTCGTCGGTGATGTTGCCCTGGGGATCCAGAGGGACGTTGAAGTCGGCCCGCACCAGCACACGCTTGCCCTTGAGATCAAAGCCGGATGACAGCAGGGATCCCAGTGTTTGTTTGGCCATCGTCGTCCCTCCCCCTGGAGCCAAGAGAATTTTTTTCTAGTTTTTCTCCCGTATCCTACCAGGGATCGGATCCCGGCGGGAAACCCGGGCTCTGGAAATCCTCTCCTCCCTGCCTGCGGCCTGAGCGATTGTAACGGTTTGCAAATAGAATGAAAGTGTTGCTTGATCGTCATCATCATGCGTGTTGCCATTGCTGGGGGAGGGCTGGCGGGGCTGGCCTGTGCCAAGTATCTCTGTGATGCCGGGCATCAGCCGCTGCTGTTTGAGCGGCGGGAGGTGCTGGGGGGGCTAGTGGCCGCCTGGAAAGATGCCGACGGGGACTGGATCGAGACGGGGCTGCACAACTTTTTCGGCGCCTACCCCAACACCCTGCAACTGTTCCGGGAGCTGGGCATCTCCGACCGCCTGCAGTGGAAGGAACACAGCTTGATCTTCAACCAGCCGGACAAGCCGGGCACCTACTCCCGCTTTGACCTGCCGGACATTCCCGCTCCCTTTAACGCCATTGTCGGCATCCTGCGCAACAACGACATGCTCACCTGGAGCGAAAAGGTGAAATTTGCCCTGGGGCTGGTGCCGGCCATGGTGCGCGGCCAGCGCTACGTGGAGCAGATGGATCGCTACAGCCTCTTAGAATGGCTGCGCCGGCAGGGCATCGATGAGCGGGTCAACACGGATATTTTCATTGCCGTCTCCAAGGCGTTGGCGTTCATCAACCCGGACGAGATCTCGGCCATGGTGCCCCTGACGGCTCTGAACCGCTTTTTGCGGCAAAAGGACGGCTCTAAGATTGCCTATCTGGATGGCGCCCCGCCGGAGCGGCTTTGCCAGCCGATGGTGGACTCCATCGTGGCCCGCGGCGGCCAGGTGCATTTGAATGCGGCATTGCAGGCCATCGACCTCAACCCCGATGGCAGCGTGGCTGGCTTCCGCTTCGCCACCCCTGCCGGGCCCCTGCAGGTAACTGCCGACGCCTACGTGTCGGCCCTTTCGGTGGATGCGCTCAAGGAGCTGCTGCCGGCTCGGTGGTGGGAAATGCCCTATTTCCAGCAACTGCGCGAGCTGGAAGGGGTGCCGGTGATCAGCCTGCAGATTTGGTTTGACCGCAAGCTCACCCACATCGACCACTCGCTCTTTTCCCGCTCGCCGCTCTTGAGCGTGTATGCCGACATGAGCAACACCTGCCGCGCCTATGCGGATCCAAAGCGCTCGATGCTGGAGCTGGTGCTGGCTCCGGCTGCCGAGTGGATTGATCGCGGCGATGAGGAGATCTTTGCCGCCACGCTGGAGGAACTGAAAAAACTCTTTCCCCAGCACCTTACCGGCCCCAACCCCGCCCGCGTGCGCAAGTGGGTGGTGGTGAAAACGCCGCGCTCGGTCTACAAGGCTACCCCTGGCAGACAGCAGTATCGCCCCACTCAAGTTACCCCTATTCCCAACTTCTTCTTGGCGGGCAGCTACACCCTACAGCCCTTCCTGGGCAGCATGGAGGGGGCCATCCTCTCCGGCAAGTGGGCGGCGGAGGCCATCAACAAGGGGATCCCATTTCAACGCGCTTCTGTCTCGGCCTCAACTCTGGCAGCTGCGGGGGTCTAGCTCTCCGCCGTCCGCCTCCTATACCTTTTGAATCTTTCTTTTCCCCACAACCTCTTCTAGGCTATCCGCGGCGTCCGCTTTCCCGTAGTGTTGATATGTGCCCTCGCCGTTCCTCTTCCTTCTCTATCCTGGCCCTGTGCTCCTGGAGATAGCCAGATGAGTCCGCTTGAGCAATCTTTTGCCCTCTGTCGCCAGATTACGGCCAAGCACGCTAAGACTTTCTACCTGGGATCCCTGCTCTTGCCCCAGGCCAAACGGCGGGCCATCTGGGCCATCTACGCTTGGCTGCGGCAAACCGATGAGTTGCTGGATGGACTGGAAGCCAGCCAGGCAGAGGTGGAGGTCACCCGCAGCAAGCTGGAGCAGTGGGGATCCCATCTGGAGTCGCTCTTCCAGGGAGGCGAGCCGCAAGTCCCCACGGACCTCGCTTTGATCCACACCATCCGCACCTACCGCCTTTCCATCGAGCCGTTTCGCGAGATGCTGCGGGGGCAGAGCATGGACTTGGATACCCAGCGCTACGCCACCTGGGAGGATCTGCGGGTCTACTGCTACCGCGTGGCTGGGGTGGTGGGGCTGATGTGCTCGGAGATCATGGGGTTTGTGCCGGGCCGGGATGGCCGCGAGGAGGCGGTGGCGCTGGGGATCGCCATGCAACTAACCAACATCTTGCGGGATGTGGGAGAGGACGCCCGCCGCGGGCGGATCTACATCCCCCTGGAAGATCTGCGCCGCTTCAACTACTCCGAGCGGGACCTGTTTAACTATGTTATTGACGAGCGCTGGATGGCTTTGATGGACTATGAGATCCGGCGGGCTAGAGAGCTCTATGCCCAAGCGGAACGGGGGATCCCTACCCTGCAGCCGGACTCCCGCTGGCCGGTAGCCGCTTCCTTGATGCTCTACCGGCAGATTCTCAACGCCATCGAGCGCAACCACTACCAGGTTTTTCGCACCCGCGCTTACGTGTCCACTCTCAGCAAGGCATTGGCGCTGCCGGTGGCCTGGTGGCGGTCGCGGCGCTCCAACTACTACGGTTACTAGTAGGGAGCAGCAAGCAGTTCCCCACGGCCGCGGCAGCAGAAAACAAGAAGACCTCTAATACAGCGAAGAAAACCTATGGTAAGCCGTGCCCTGACCCTACCCTATCAGCGAATCTGGGAAGACAGTTTAACCATCTTCTGGCGCGACTGGCTGGATCTGCGGGGGCGAGTTTGGCAGGTGGTGGCCTCGGGGCTGGTGGCTCCCCTCATCTACATTGTTGCCTTTGGGGTGGGCCTAGGGGGATCCCTGCGGGCCGAGGCTTTGGCCGACGTGGCCGGAACCACCGCAGCCGGTTCTTACTTGCGCTTCATTTTGCCGGGGATGGTGGCTCTTTCGGCCATGACCATCAGCTTTGCCGGCACCACCTTCTCCATTTGCGGATCGCGGCTGTTTACCAAAAGCTTTGAGGAATTGCTGTTGCTGCCGGTACACCCGCTGGCGCTGCATTTGGGCAAGGTGCTGGCGGGCATTGTCCGCGGCTTGCTCACGGCTTTGGGGGTGTTGGCGGTGGGGGTGCTGGGCACCGGTGCTTGGGGCCTGCTCCATCCCCTGTCGCTGCTGGTGCTGCTTTTGGATTGCGCCGTCTTTGCCGGCATTGGGGTAATCGCCGGCTTGAAGGTGCCCAGCCTGGAGAGTGTGGGGGTGCTGACTAACTTTCTGATTACGCCCATGTCCTTTCTGGGGGCCACGTTTTTTGATCCCAGTCAGTTGCCAAGTTACCTGCAGGTCTTGGTCTATTGCCTGCCCCTTTCCTACGCCAGCATCGGCATGCGGGCAGCCGCCTACCAGCCCCTGGCGGAGTTCCCTTGGTACACCGTGGCGGTGCTGGCAGGGTTGGCGGCCATCCTGGCCCTGGTGGGAGCTTACCTGTTTTCCCACCAGCAGGATTAGTTGCCCTTGCCAAACACCTCTGGGTAGCGAGCCAGTTGCTCCCGCAGGTCTTGGTCGTAGCGCAGGGCAATTACTCGGTAGCCGTGCCCCAAAAGCTGAGAGCGCAGTTGGCGATCCTGGGCAGCCTGGGCGGGATCGTCGTGCACTGCGCCGTCGCAGAAGATGCAGATGTTGGGATCGTAGAAGAAGTCGGCCACGCAGCGGGGCTCGGCGAGGGCTTTCTGGGCCTCATCGGGAAGGCGATAGCCCCCTTCGGCCAGCAGCTCCAGGAAGCGGCGCTCCAATTCGGAGCGAGGGTCGAGGAGCTGGCGCAGCCACTCCAGTTGCTCTTGGCGGGAGCGGCCCAGGGGACGCAGCTCGGTGCGGCTATGGGCCAGCTCCCCCAGAAGATCTCGAATCTTGTATCGGTCGAGCTCCAGCGCCTCCCGTTGGTTGGCGTAGCTGAGCAGACACTCGTAGCAGGCTGCGCGGCACTCGGGCCGCAGGTCTTGGATCCCGGCTTCTGAGAGCTGGAAGTGGCAGATCTCTAGCGCCGCCTGGGCCACTTCGGCAAGGGCCTGGGGTTCCTCCACCAGCCGCCGCAGGACGCCGGCTCCCCCTTCTGCCGTCTCGTAGAACAGCAGGGCCCGATGGGATCCCTGGCCGATGGACTCGGCGGCCAGCTCCGTCTCTTCCAGCTCAAAAGTCTCTTCGATCCCTCGCTTGAGGGCATAGCGCAGGGTCGTTTCTAGGGCCTGCAGATTCCCCAGGCTGGGCTGAACCAGCCGCACCAGCAAGAGGTTTTGGGTAGCGCGCACTGCCAGGCGGATGGGCTGCAAGGACATCTGGCTAGACGAGCTAGCCCTATTGCCCCCAAGCTGAGCTCGAGAAGGGACTTCGCCATTGTCAAAGTTGACCAGGAAACCTCGCCCCCCACTGCCCCCCCAGCCGGAGTTGATGCGCAGCAGCGTGGCGGCTGGGGCATAGCGCAACTGCAGCAGGGGAGTTTCGCCCCTTAGCACGTCGGCTTCCTGGACGCGGTAGCCAGAGCTTTCGGGAGCAAACTGGAAGAAGGTCTGCAGCTCGTAGCCTTGCCGCCGCCGCTCCTCTTCGTCAGCTGTGATGCGATCCCGCCGCCGCATGCGCACATTGGGCATTTCCAGAAGCTGGGTAAAGAGGCTGTTTTGCCCATCGAACTGGGTGCCGCAGACGGGGCAGCAATCCAGGTGGGGATCGGCAAAGGCCCCACAGCTAAAACAGAGCTTGTGGCTACTTTTGCGCTCCTCCAGGCCGCCGGGCGGAGCCTGAAACGCCACTGCTTCCCACTGGCAGCCCTCATGGTAGAGGAAGTTGTGGGGGGCAAACTCGCGAATGGCCAAAAACCGGGGCCGGGCGATAAACTCCCCTTCGCTGCCGCGGGGCACCCAGGCGCGCACGGGCAAGGCAGGGAAGTTGTAGCCGGGCAGGAACCCTTCGCTGGCTAGGTAGCGGTAGGGGTAGAAGTCGCTTTCCTCCCGCTGGGTATCGATTTGCAACAGCAGGTTCCGCTGGCGCAGAGCCTCCTGCTGGCGGCGCCTGGCTTCCTGCTGGTCTTCCCGACGGCGAGCCGTCTGCAGTTGCTGGTTAGCGGCTTCCAACTGTTGCGTGGCGGCCCGATAGAGCTCCCGCCAGCGGTCAAAAGCGCGGTCAAAGGCGCGGGGGGCTTCTTCAATAACCTGCTGGATCCAGCGCCGGCTAAACCAGCCGCTGCGCTCTAGCACTTCCCGGTCAGCAGCCAAGAGCGCCTCCACCCGCTCCGCCACCTCTTGGCGGGCTGCCTCCCCTAGCTGAATGGAAGCAACCACCTCTTCCCGCAGGGGCAACTCTGGCCGATCCAAGTTGATGACCGTTTCGATGGAGTTGCCCAAGGGCAGGCGCACCTGGGCCAGCCAGACGGCGTGGATGTGGGCCCGCAGCAGCGACTCATTGGCCAAGTCCAGGCGGGGAGGTCGCACCCGTCCAGCCACCATTTCGGCCCGGCGGCGAAAGTAGTACTGGTCGTGGCTGTTGAAGGCGCCGCAGTAGCTGAGGATGAGCCCCGGCTGCCCCTGGCGACCGGCCCGACCGCTGCGCTGGGCGTAGTTGGCTGGCGTTGGGGGAACGTTGCGCAGGTGCACCAGATCCAGATCGGCAATGTCGACCCCCAGCTCTAGGGTGGGAGAGCAAATGAGGTAGGGAAGGCGGCGCTCCCCGGGCTCATTGCGGAAGCGTCTCTCTCGCCGCTCCCGCTCTCCTGGCCGAACCACTTGGGCAGTGTGCTCCCTAGCCTCCAGGGATCCCAGCCCTGCTGCCCCGGCCTGGTAGAGGCCCTGGAAAAAGAGATTAACGGGGCGGCGGGCAGAGGAGTAGCCGCTCTGCTCGGCCCGGCGGGAATACAGAGGATCTGGCGGCGGCGAGCCATCGCCCAGGCACCAGCGCAGACAGCCAGCGTTGAGCTGGTAGGCTTCCTGGCCATTCTCCGAGTGGCGCCGCAGCAGGTCGTAGCTAACTAGGAGAGAAAGCAGGGATCCCAGAAGCTCGTCGTAAGCTTCTCTGGTCAGCTCGAGATACTTGATGAGAAAGCGCCCAATAGCGCTGCGGTGGCCCAGGCTGAAAGTTGTTATGTCCTTTCCGTCGCAGCTTTGGCGGGCAAACCAGGTGGCCGTCCGCAGCTCGTCGTACTCTTCTAGGCCCCAAAACTCGTTGAGATGTTGCTCGGCCCGCCGGCGCAGCGTTCTCTGGGGTTCTTTCTCGAGCAGACGGACATCGATGGCCAATTTCCGCCGAAACTGATCCAATACGGCCCGCAGCAGGCCCTCTCGCTCGCCAACGGTTGCTTGGCCAAACCAGGGGTGAAGGGAAGCCAGGGCAGGGCTTTGGCAAAGCTCTTTGAGCCCGCGGTATTCGATTTTCAGCAGCCCCACCTGTTCCAGGTTGGGATGGGTGACCCGCCAGCCGCGCCGCAGATCTTCGTAGAGACGGTATTCTGTCAGGTCTGTAAAGGTCTGCCAAACGTCCTGAGCAAGGGAAGACTGGGGATCCAAATCGGGGTTTTGGGTAATGTCGGCAAGGCTCAAGCCTGAGGCCTGCACCACTGCCGGGGCTACCTCTGAGAAGTCCAGCTCTTTTTTCTCCTGCAGGGCAGCATAGAGCGAGGCCCGCAGAAGGGCCACATGCACAAAATCGTTGAAGTGGCCGGCCTGCAGGGAGGCGTCCTGGCGGTTGTCGGTAAAAGTCAGCAGCTTGCTGCAAGCGGCCTGGGTTTGCTCGGCATGGCGCAGCAGGGAGGTGGCAAGGATGGTGGTGGCGCTGGAGCGGCCTTCGCTGGAGAGGGAAGCCAGCTTGACAAACTCCCGCTCGCGGCCACGGTAGTACTCGCCGCAGGCCAGGCACAGGGAAAAGGGGTGGGGCTGCCACCACATCTTCTGCGCCTCCGCCTGGGGGTACTCGGAAAAGGAGCCATCCGGGCGCACCCAGACGGCTTGGGGGACGCGCTTTCCCCAGTTGGACCTGAGTCTGCCCTCAGGGGTGTACCAGTCTTCGGGGATCTGCTCCAGCGACCACTCGTTGTCAATGGGATCCAAGCTGAGGTAGCCGGCCTGCTGGTCTTCGCCTTCCTCAACCTCTTCCCCCAGAGGATAGGGCAGGAAGTGAGTCTTTGACCTGAGGACGTGGTAGTAGTCCTGGCCACAGTGGCGGCAGAACTTGACGGGGAAAAACAGCTTTCCTTCCCCTGCTTGCACTTGTCCTTCCAGGGAAAACTGCCGCTTGTCCCGACTTTCCAGGGTGGCATAGAGGGTGCGGCCCTGGGAGATAAACTGGTGCAACTTCAAGGCCGGGCCGCGGCTAGAGCCCTCCCGCAGGCTGCTGGCGTGGGCCAGAAACTGGCGTAGGGACTCGGTGCAGCTCTCAGGGGTAGTGCTGGTCAGCTCTGCCAGTTGGGCGGCTACCTTGGAAAGCTCCCTGGGCACGCGGCGCCTGAAGCTGCCATCGGGACTTTGCTCCAGGCCCAGCTCATACTCCAGCCAGCGCATCAGGGGATGGCGGCGCAGATCGGCCTGGTTTGTAGGCCAAGGCAAGTCCAGGGCGCTCTTCAGCTCTGCCACCGTGGGTGGGCCGCCCTCGGTGAGGGGGGCCAGGGTTTCCTCAATGACGTGCTCCGGCCCAAAGGGATGGCCAAAGAAGCGGCTGGCGAAGTCGGCCACGGTCTGGCGGCGCTCCTGGGCGTCGGCTTCTGGTCGGGAGATCATGGTGGCGCTGGTGCCAATATGCACCAAGTTCTTGGCCCCACAGCGTCCTTTTAGGCGGCGAACCAGCATGGCCACATCCGCCCCTTGCCGACCCCGGTAGGTGTGCAGCTCGTCAAAGACCAGAAAGCGCAGCCCTCCCATCTCGGGATTCAAAAACCGCTGATCTTCAGGACGAACCAGGAGGAGTTCTGCCATCACATAGTTGGTGAGCAGAATTTGAGGTGGATCCCGCCGTAGCTGGTCTCGTTCGTTTTCCGAAGTTTCCCCGGTGTACTTGGCAAAGCGCAGCGGAAAAGGGCGATGGTAGGCGCGCTCGTAGCGCTCGCGCAGAGTTTGTAAAGACTGGTATTGGGAGTTAACCAGGGCGTTCATGGGATAGACCACCAGGGCCGTCACCTGGCCCAGGGATCCCCCCTGGCGAATCCAGTTGTCAATGATGGGCAAGAAGTAGCAAAGGCTTTTGCCAGAGCCGGTGCCGCTGGTAACGACAAAACTCTTGCCTGCTAGGGCCTTGGCAACAGCTTCCTCCTGGTGGCGGTAGAGGCGGAAGGGTCTGCCATCCTCAAAGCGGAAAATGCGGGCTGTTTCTTGGGCAATGCGCCCCGCCTCGGCCAACTCGTCAACGGTTGGACCAGATACATAACTAGGGCTGAGCTGGAGGAGGGGTTCTGGCCAGAGGTGGATCCCTTCCTCTAGCGCTTGCTCTACAAACGCCTGTGCCCGTGGGTCGGCAATGAGAAAAAAGGAGCGGACAAAATCGCGATAGTCGTCCAGAACAGTGGCGTGGAGATCAAAGATGGTGGACATCGAATCTGCCCTTAAGGCCCGCTTGGTTAGCTCAAGCCTAGCTTGAAGATGCCGCAAGTGGTGTTTGAAACCGCACCCACCAAGATCTACGGCCCGCTGAACGGCAAAAAGATATCTCCGAAGTGGGATCGGCAATGCGCCAGCTTCCCCCACACCTCCAGTACCCGCCGACGGCTGCAGCGTTCTCCGAATGCAGGAACCAGAATCCCTTGCCTTTAGGCAGGGGGTATGTCAAGAGAAAACTGGTCTGCAGAAGGCCACCTCTGCCTCATGGACGAATAACCCGCAATCCTAGATGCGCCTCGTAGCCATCGAAGTCACTGTCGTGGTGGAGGAGCGGAACATTGTTCTCAATGCACCAAGTGGCAATCAAACTGTCTATTGTTTTGCGCACCGTCACGCCTTTGCGACGCAACAAGCGAAAGTTCTGCGCACTTTTCACCGCCAGGGAGGGGTTAACCATTTGCACCTGATGCAATTTCACCAGAGCACAGCGAGCCTGCTCGAAATCGGCATCTTTGCGAAAGCCCTGCAAGACTTCTGCCAAAATCAGGTCGCCCACCAGGATAAGAGTTTGATCCAGGGCCCAATCCAGATAGTCGGTGTGAAGCGATGAAATGCCGTTGAAGTAATCAATCCAGATGGTGCTGTCCACCAGGATCATCCTCAGTCCTGCAGGCACGACAGGCGTTGCTGCTGCAAATTGCCCTCCCATTTCAACTTGCCGCGTAAGTTGCGGATCTCAGCTTGCTCGTGTAGGCGAATCAGGACACGCAGCGCTTCGTGAATCACCTCGCGCTTGGTCTTGAGGCCGGTTACCTGGCGGGCACGCTCGATCAGGTCGTCATCCAGGACGATGTTGGTGCGCATGAGGAGCCACTTGTGTGTATAGAAATGCAGCTTGTATGTGTATTTTAAGCTTTTGTTGAGTGCTGCGCCAGCTTCTCCCACGCCTCCAGCACCAGCCGCCGCGTGCGGTGTTCGCCGAACTGATGCAGTTCCTTCTCCTTCAGCACGCGAAAGGTTTCGCCGGGGAAGGTGCTAGCGGCAACACGGGCAGCATACCCCGCCGGGTCGAGCAGGTCGCGCACCTCTTCCCACGGATCGAGGATGTCGGCAAGTTCGCGTTCGGTCAAATCCGCCGGGTCGAGGATGTAGCGCAGTTGCTTGCGCGTCAGGCCGTAGAGCTGGGCGTAGTACGCATCGAGTTCGGCACGCAGCACCGCGCGGCGGTCTTCGTCCCAGCGAAAGGGCGGAAAGGGGATGCCCTTCTGCGGGTTGGTTTCGATCTCCGGGTAAGCGCTGATCCAGGATGGCAGGCGCCATTCATGCCTGCCGACAGCAATACGGTTTGCATCCCACGCAGCATGGATGGCTGCCCGCAACCCGTCATCAGCTTCGTTCCACACATCGTCGGCGAAGGGCTTGAGATCCCAGGCAGTATAGGTCAGTTCCAGTGCGCGCGGCACAATGAAGGCGAGATCGGCGGGGGTGTAGGCAGTGGGGGGAAAAATAGGGAGTTGGCGGAGGATGAAGAAAGTAAGATGCGTCCCACCAATTTTCTGGCGCAATGCCCAATCAAAAATCAGGACATTTAGATTGGCTAGAAAACACGAGAGATGAATAGCCGAAATCTCACCCGTAAGGACTATGGGCATCGTATGTCCTACCCCCACTCTGGGCAGCAGGCTGAAGATGGCAGTGCGCTCGTTAGTGGCGTTAGTAACATCGCGGAATCCCACCAACCACCCACGCTGCCAGTCGCCCAGGCGCTTCGTTACTTCTTCAGCGGGCACCCAGTACCAGGGCTGGACAACAAAGTGCGGGTCGGCGTGCTGGTGCTCATCAGGCGTGGGCAGTTGGGTGCTGGCGCGGTCGCGCACGCCCTCATAGGTGCCGTAGCGGTGGTCATAGTGCCAGATCATCTTGGCTTCGTAGAGGGGGAGGTAGCCCTCACCCCCGGCCCCTCTCCCAAGGCTTTGGGAGAGGGGAGAAGGATGCTCGTAGGAATGGGCAGTGACATAGGCAGCAATTTCTTGGAGGACTTGTTCTGTGCGGTCGAGTATCTGGTCATTGGTAAAGCGCAGCATGGCAAAGCCATGTTCGCGCAGGATTTCCTCCCGCAAACGGTCGCGTTCCTGCTGAGTGGGTTCACGGTGCACGGCGCCATCTATCTCAATGATCAGGCGGGCATCGTCACAGAAGAAGTCGGCGATGAATTGTCCAATCGGATGTTGACGTCGGAATTTTCGGCCTAGCAGCCGACGGTCACGCAACAATTCCCAGAGCAGGCTTTCGGCGGTCGTCGCCTCGCGACGCAACTGCCGCGCCCTGGCAATCAGTTCCTGGCTGGCCCTGGGTAACTTGTACTCCCCCTCTCCCGCAGCGCGAGAAGAGAGGTCGGGGGCTGCGATCCTTCCCCCCTCTCCCGCAGCGTGGGAGAGGGGGCTAGGGGGTGAGGGCATAAACACATTCCCCACCAACCGATACCCCTTCGCCTCCAGCTCCGTGCGGGTGCCGAAGAGGTGGGAGTCGTTGGACATGTGAAACATCGCTAGGAAGCGCACGCCCCAGGGGTTGCCCTCACCCCCCCGGCCCCCCGGCGAGGGGGGAGAGTTTTCATTCACCAGCACCGGCACGCGCTGGTAGATAGCCTTCGTCAGCTCAGCGTCCTGACGGGTGCGGAAGACGGGCAGGGTGCGGGTGTTGGGATTGATACGGGCAATGTCGTCGGCGGTTAGGGTGAATACACGGCGTGGGTCGCGCAGGTGTTCGGTGCGAGTTGCAAAGAAGGTGAAGGTAGGGGTGCTCTCCGACGTGCTTCTGCTGCGGATGGTAAGCAGGCAGAACTTCATGCGACTATCTACTGCTGGAAAGATTTTTTCGCGGTTTTCAAAATCAAACAGGCTAACTAGCTGCCCCTTTTCCACCAGGTCGGCGAAGAAGAATTGGTTGGTGGCGTCGGTGGCGATGCCGGTGGGGACGATGAGGCCGGCTTGTCCCTTAGAGTTAAGGAGGCTTCGCACGCGCTCGGCAAAGACCGAGTAGGTGTTGATGTCCCCGCGGCCGGTGAGGGGGTATTGTCCGCTGCCGCGCAGGAAGCGACTGGCGCTTTCGGCGGCATGCAGGGCGCGCTGATAGGCTTCCCACAGGGCAGGGTTGGTCTGCGGCAGGGCGGCGATCAGCCGTTTGCGGGCGGCGGCGTTGGCGGCGCGGGCAATCTGCGGGTCGCGGACGGCGAAGAACTCTTCTTCCTGCAATTTGATGCGCTCCCAGGGCGGGTTGCCGAGGATGATGTCGAAGCCGCCCTCACCCCCCTGGCCCCCCTCTCCCAAGGCGTTGGGCGAGGGGGTAAGGTGAAACACCTCCGGGAACTCCAGCGGCCAGTGGAAGAAGTACTGCTCGCAGGCCAGGGCTACGGCGGTGGCCAGAGCGCGGGAGTTGGCTCGATTTTGCAGCCGCTCGCTGACTGCTTTCGTGGTAATGGCCGCCGAGAAGTCTGAAGTCAAGTGCTGGAAAAAAGCCGCCGTCCAGAGGTTGCAGGCTTCTGTCAGTTTCTGGTGTTCTGGGTTTTGACAGTAGCGAGTGTAGAGCTCCTGCTTGCGGCGTACGTTGGCTGGCGAGTCGTCCTGGATGGCTTCGAGCTGCTGGAGCTCCTGGCTGAGCTGGGCCACCACTTGGTCCGCCTCAAGAGAAAGAGAAAGCTGGCCCGTTTCCAAATCCCTGCGCTCGGCGCGATTTCGCCTCTTCAGAGAGCGGGCAGCCTCCCTGGAGTGGGCACTCACCGCCTCGAAAGCAGCGTCGGGAAGGCCCTTGTCCAGAACTTTTAGATCCAACATCCCCACCAGCGAGTCGCCGCATTTGATGCGGTGGTCGAGGAAGGTAAGCGGCTTGCCGGCACAGTGGGCCTCCAGCCACAGGGCCACGCGGCAGAGTTCCACTGCCAAGGGGTTTTTGTCTACGCCATAGATGCAGTGGCTCACCACGTCGCGGATGGCCTCGCGGACACGCTCGGGGGCGGGTTCCTCTTCGCCGGTGCGGATCTTTGCCAGTTCCTTGCCCAACCTGCGGGCGGCAGCAAGCAGGAAGTGACCGGATCCGCAGGCGGGATCACACACACGGATGGACAAAATCGCTTGCTCTTTTTCCTCAGGTGGGCGAGCGGCTTTCAGCCGTTCTTCAATCACTGGCTCCAGCGCCGAGCGGATGAGTTCGGCCACTAGCTCCGGCGGGGTGTAGTAGGAGCCTGTGCTCTTGCGCTCTGAGCCGTAGCTCAACTCAAAGCGAGGCGCCCCTTGCCCAGTTACAATCTGAGGCTGGTAGTCGAGCAAGCTTTCGTAGACGGATCCCAGCTCCTCCACGTCCAGGGCAGCGTAGTTCACCCGGCAAGGGGGAGAGGTGGGGCTTTCTTGGTAGTAGGCCAAGTGCCAGAAGGCCTGCAGCAGATCCCGGTTGCTGAGGCTGCAGCTATCCAGCTCCAGGGGAGCAAAGAGGTCCCCATTGAGAGGGGCAGCCCCCAAAAGCTGGGCCAGCTCCTCTTGGGAGAGCACCCGCCAGAGCACTCGCAGGCTGCACCAGAGATCCTCATGTTCCGTAAAGGCGCTCCGCCGCTCCAAAAGCTGCCGCAGCCGACCCACGCCGTAGTGATCCCGGTAGAGAGGACTGGCGCTGATAAGCCCCCGCTCCTCTGAGACCAGCAGGAACAAGAAGCGATAGACTAGCCGCAGCAACTGGCGGTAGAACTCCAAAGCTGCCGACCCGCCAGAAGCCAGCCAATCCCGCAACTGGGAGTTCTTGGGGTGGGAGAGAAAGCCATTGGCCAGGCCCTTGAGGCAGGCTTCCACCCCATCCCGCAGTCGCTCCCGCACCCGGCCGCCCTGCTCCAGAGCCTGCTGGTAGTACTTTTCCAACAGACAATCCGCCGCTTGCCCTGCAACTTGGGGCAGCCGGCTGCGGTGCAGCAGCCGAAAGAGAAGGGCAAAGTCGTTAAACCGCTGCTCCTCTAGGATTTGCCTTAGGTCAAACTCCACATAGGCCTGCCGACGCACATAGGTGGAGTCGCGCAAAAGGCGCAGGGTCACGCCGTTGGTGACGATGCCCCAGAGGTGCTCGCTGCGGTTGAGATACTCCTGCAGCAGCGAGTGAGGGGCTAGACGCGGCCTGCCAGTAGGAGCCAGCCGTCCCAGCTCCTGGCGCACCCCCACAATGTGCACCGGCGGAGCGTCCTCTGCTTCGCCAGCTCGGTGGGAGATGGCAAAGGTGGCGCCGTCAATCTCGTAGGCCCGCTGGTTGTAGCGCAGCTCGTAGCCCAGAAGGCTGAGAAAGGGAATGACCCAGGCATCGCGGGTAACCGACGTGGCCGGATCCCCTTCTGGCAGACGGGCCAGCCGACGGCGGAAAACTTCCCACTGGGTGCGGGCATCGGCAAAGACGCTGGCCATCTCCTCGGTCAGGCTGCGCTTGTCGTCTAGCCCAAAGTCTCTCGGCTTCTGGCCCGGCAGCTCGCCGGCCAAAAGCTGCTCCAGGATGTCCGGCCCCAAGAGGCCCCCTTCAAGGCGTAGTGCAGGAAATTGGCTCATCTGGACAGCAGAGGTTGTAGGACAAGAATTCCCAGCAGATCCGGGGGAAACTGCGGCTTAACCTCCAGCCCGCGCACGCGCTGGGAGATAGCCTGTCGGATGCGCCTGTGGGCATCAGCCAGCTCGCCAGCCCGCCGGCAAATGGCCTCCCGGATCCCTTGCTGAAGGGGGTGTCCTAGGCCCCAGTTTTCTGCAGTCGGCGGCCAGGGGCTGAGGCTGTCTAGCACATGCTGCACCAACTCCTGCTTTTCCGCGAGCGGCAGGTTGGCATCTGGCGTGGCTTTGGCCAAAAGCTGGAGCGCTGCCCCAGTTTCCAGCCAGCGGGCTGCGCCTCTTTCCAGGCCAACCCCTCCCAGCACCAGCACCTCCTCCGCCAGCAGAGGCTGAGCCAGCGGCTGCTCCACCAGGTAGCGCACGCGCAGCAACAAGAGGGTGGTGAGCTCGGCCACAGCCCGCGTCCGCACAACCCCGCAGCGGGAGACGACGGCCTCTTCAGGATTATCTAGAGCCTTCTCCAGCAAAAAGTGGGCCAGGGCAGCGATGAGGCGGTGGTTGCGGCCAACGTACTCCGCTCCTTCTGGCGTGGGGGAGACAAAGCTAATCCGCCAGTGTCCACCCTTGGGCTGGGGCAGGGCTGAACGAATGGCCTCCGGCAGGGTTGCCGTGCCCTCTCGGCTGAGGTTGACCTGGAAGACTCCAGACTGCCGGTCAGGGATCACGGCCAGGCCCAGGCGCTGGGCGGCAGCGAGAAAAAATTGCTGTACTGCCTGCGGATCCCCCAGCACGGCGTCTGTAGCCTCCAGTTCCCGCTGCACTTCTTCAGGCTTGAGGGATCGCTGGGCAAAACGGGTGCGGTTGCGCCGCTCCTGCTCGGCAGAGCGATCCCACCGGGCGTGAAACCGGCTCACCTCTGCCATCCCCAGATCCAGCTCCAACTGGCGCTCCCCTGAGCCGGATCCCTGGCGCAAAAAAAGCGCCTCCAGCACCGCCTGGGTAACGCTTTCACTCGCTTCGGGAACAGGCACGTGGGTGCCAAGGGTGCGGCGAATTTCCCGCGCCTTGTCCAGCAGCACCTTTAGCACCACGCCGTCCACAGGGTTATCTCGCCCAAAAAAACGAATGACCTTGACCCGGGGGGCCCGTTGGCCGTAGCGATCCACCCGCCCCTCCCGCTGCTCCAGCCGGTTGGGGTTCCAGGGCAGGTCGTAGTGGATGACGGCTGTCAATTTTTCCTGCAGGTTGATCCCTTCCGAGAGGCAGTCGGTGGCCACCAGCACCCGTGGCTGGTCAACGGCCATTTCCGCAATCTTGGCCTCCCGCTCCTCGTCGCCCATGCGGCCGGTTACGCAGGCTACCTGAGTTGCGGATCCCAGGTGTTGTCGAAGGTGGTCGGCAAGATACTCCGCCGTGGCCACATAGCGGCACCAGAGAATGGGGTGAAAGCTCTCTTTGAGGAGCCGCTTCACTAGCTCGATGGCCCGCGCCAGCTTGGTGTCTTGGTCTACGCCACGCAGTTGACCAGCCAGGCGGGCGAGCTCGCGCAGCCGGCGGCGGTCGCTGTCGGGCAGAGTTTGATCTGCTGCTTCGAGGGCTGGCAGCGGTAATTCGTCGTCAGTACGCTCTTCTGCTGACTCGAACACCCAGCGGCTAAAGCTCTCCTCGGCCTCTTCAGCTTCTTCCTCCCGGGAGCCTGCACCGCGATTGGCCAGCGCTGCCAAGGCCGCTGCCGGACTGGACATGACACAGCGCAAAAGAGCCAGCGCCCCCCAGTAGCGTACTCGCCGCCGCCGCTGTTCCATCTGCTGGCCGGTGCGCACCAGCTCCGCGCAGAAGGCATAGGTGCGCTCAAACAGCTCGCGGTAGCGGGGCGAAAGGTCATAGGTCTCATCTTCAGCTTCTCGGCTTGGGAAGCAGGCGGTTTCTTGCCAGGTCTCCTTAATGTCCCGCCGCGTGCGCTGGACAAAGTGACGGGCCAGCTCGAGGCGCTGGCTCTCAGTGAGATCCTGAAAGTCCCACGCCTCAAACTCAGGCCGCAGCAGCCCCAGCAAGGAACGGAAGGCCTCTGGGATGCCGCTGTGGGGAGTAGCCGTCAGCAGAATCAGGTGGCGGTTGGGCGCTTGGGCAATGGCTCTCAAAAGGGCATGCCGCTCCTGCTGAGCTCTGCCGGAACTGGCCGCCGCCGCACCGTGCACTTCGTCGGCAATGACCAGCTCAGGACAAAACTGTAAAAATTGAGGGCGGTTGCGCTCTGTTTTGACAAAATCAATGCTGGCCACCTGCACCGGGAAGTATTCGTAGAGGCTCTGTCCCAGCGGGGTTTGCCGCTCCAGTTGCCCTACCGTCCCCGAGCGGATAACTACCGGCTCGAGGTGAAACTTCTCGGCCAGCTCCCTGGCCCACTGCTCGCACAAATAAGGCGGGCAAAGGACACAAAAGCGCCGGATCTCGCCGCGATCCAGAAGTTCTCTGGCTATCAGCAGCGCTTCGATGGTCTTGCCCACTCCCACGTCGTCGGCAATAAACAGCCGCACCGGATCAAGGCGCAGCGCCATGAGCAACGGCACAAACTGGTAGGTTCGGGGCCGGATGGAGATGCGCCCCAGCGAGCGAAAGGGAGTGGCGCCCTCGCGCAAGATAAGCCGCGCTGCCTGCCAGAGGAGATGGGCGGCTGCAGCATCGGCAACTCGGTCGGCGCAGGGCAGCGGGAAGAAGGCCGGCTCGATGCGCTCAAAGGGCAAGGTGCCGCCTACAAGGTTCATCAGTTGTCGGTGAATGTGAATCGCATCCTCTGGCGTACCAGTAAGGGGCCGCAGCACTACCCCTTCTTCGGAATCAGCGGGGAGCACCACCCACTCGCGGTGGCGGCAGCAAACAATTGAGCCAGGCTGCATCGATCGGGATCCCTAGAGAGCTTTCTCCATTTGAGATTTGTATACAGATTTGTATACATCTTTGCCGCTTTCCGGGAATGACTGCCGAGCTTCTGCGGCTTTTTTGAGAACCCCCTACAGCCTGCCTGGACAGAACTTCTGCCGGCGCCAAAAAATTCTACGTGTTGGAAAATGGCCCAGTTGGGTCTCGCCCAAGCCTTTTGCAGGGATCCCTCCTACCCAAAACGTGGGGTGACGGTAGGATGAAACAGAGCTGGCCCCAAGCACTTCCAGCCGCTTGCCCGATGAGCAGCAGCCGTTATCCGTTTGAGCGCGTTCGCGAGCACTTGCTCTTTCAGTCTTTGGAAGATGCTGAGTGGAAGGCATTGACGGCTGCCCTACTGCCCAGCCGCTTTTCCCCCGGCCAGGTGATCTTCCAAGAAGGGGATCCCAGTAGCGACCTATACGTAGTTCTCAGCGGGATCGTGGAGCTGCGTCGCCAGTACATGCGCCATCCCGGCGATTATTGGCTGGCCACGCTGCATGCCGGGCGCGTGTTTGGGGAACTTTCCTTGCTGACGGGACGGCGACGTTCCTTTACCGCGGTGAGCCTGACCGAAGTGCAAACCCTGCGCCTCTCCCGCGAGGGGCTGCTCCTATTGCCCCTGGAAGTCCAGCTGAAGCTCTACCGCGCCTGGACCCAGATCATCGGCGAGCGCCTCTTTTGGCTCGACAGCATGTTCGCGGATCTGCTGGAACAGCGGGGAGCCGAAAACGTGGCCTCGGCTATGGCCTTGCTGCAGCAGCGCTACCCCGCTTGAGGAAAGCCAACCCCTGCAGGCAGGCCGGGATCCCTAAAGTTAAATATCAGTTGATACTACTCAAAAAAGAGGCCAGAAATCAAGCGGTGGGATCCCAAATTTTATCTTCAGAATAGCCAGGGGTTGCGGTATTATGTGCTAAGCAGCCCCAAAGCACTTCAAGCAGCGAGGTTAAGAGCAGTGGTCAGGGTAGCCATCAACGGATTTGGTCGTATCGGTCGCAACTTTTTGCGGTGTTGGCTGGGTCGCTCCCAGTCCAATCTCGATATTGTTGCCATCAACGACACATCAGACGCCCGCACGGCTGCCCATCTGCTCAAATACGATTCCATTCTCGGGCCGCTGCAAGGGGCGGAAGTGGAGGCCGTCGAGGGTGGCCTGCTGGTTAACGGCAAGCATATCCACGCCGTTTCCGATCGCAACCCCAGCAACCTGCCCTGGAAAGAGTGGAAGGTGGATCTTGTTATTGAAGCTACAGGGGTGTTCGTAGACTATCAAGGGGCCTCTAAGCACCTTGAGGCGGGAGCCAAAAAAGTAGTGATCACCGCTCCGGCCAAGGGGGGCGACATTCCCACGTTTGTATATGGCGTTAACCAACACACCTATGACCCGGTGCGGCACAACATTGTCAGCAACGCCAGTTGCACCACCAACTGCCTTGCCCCCATCCTCAAAGTGTTGCTGGACAAGTTCGGCGTCTTGCGGGCCACGATGACCACCACCCACAGCTACACCGGTGACCAGCGGATTTTGGATGGCGGCCACCGCGATCTGCGACGGGCGCGGGCGGCGGCGTTGAGCATGGTGCCCACCACCACCGGGGCGGCCAAGGCGGTGGCGCTGGTGATCCCCGAACTGAAGGGCAAGCTGAACGGGGTGGCGGTACGGGTGCCCACGCCCAACGTGTCGCTGGTGGACTTGGTGGTGCAAACGGAGCGGCGCGTGATTGCCGAGGAGGTGAACGCGGCTCTCAAGGACGCTTCAGAGACCACGATGAAAGGGATCATTGCCTACTCCGATATCCCCTTAGTCTCCATCGACTACCGCGGCCACGACTGCTCGGCGATTGTGGATGCCGAGATGACCAGCGTGCTGGACGGGGATCTGGTGAAGGTGATGGCCTGGTACGACAACGAGTGGGGCTACTCGCAGCGGGTGCTGGATCTAGCTGAATATATGGCTGCTCACTGGGTTGAGTAGGCTGTTGTTTCCTGCCTCAATCCCTCAGAGGCGGAGAGGGAGAATTCGGCAAAAACCTGCCAGCGCTTGCCGTCATGGAGGAGGAGGGTCAGGGCAGAGGCGAGAAAGGATCCCTGGAAGAGGCGAGCCTTGAACTGCGGCCAGGCGGCGCGGAACTGGGCCGGCTGGAGATCCCGGAAGGCCACAGTCATGTGGGGCACAAAGGGACGGGCTGGAGCCGTTGCTTCTTCTTGCTTGAGAAGGAGGCTCATGTGCCGCTGGGCCTTGGCCTGAAGCTGTTGCAGCTCGGGGGAGGGCTCGACGTGAATATAAATAACCCGTGGCGGGAAGGCGCCGAAGCCACAGAGCTCAACGGCAACTGGCGCCTGCTCCTTAGCAAATGCTTCTAGGGATCCTGTCAGGGCCGCCAGCTGGGCAGTGGGCCACTCGAAAGGAGGCACCAGGGTGATGTGAGGGGGCGAGCGCAGGGCTGCGCGGCTGGCGAATTGCTCGGCAAACTGTTGTTTAATGGCGGTCACTTGCTCCTGCAGATCTGGTGGGGGAAGGAGGGCGAGAAATAGCCGCTGTTGGGGAGCATCGATCAGCATTGCCGGACAGGTGAGGGATCCTTTTATCCAGGCTAGGGCAGCACATCCCCAGGCCTCTACCCCATTTCCTAGGGGTCAGAAGGTTTGTCGGGATGCCCGACGTCTTCTTTAACTGCTCATATAATTATCTAGTGATTATTCGGTGGCAGTAGGAGACACGGATCCTCACATGACCCAGCTTTCCGCTCCCCTTCCCACGCCGGCAAGCCCATCTGCAGAACCTCAGCCGGATCCGATTCCGTCTTACCATTGGCATCTGTTCCTCTGCGCCGACCAGACCAAGCCCAAGTGCTGTGAAAAGGCGGTGGGGCTGGAAGCCTGGGAATACCTGAGGCTGCGGATCCAGCAGTTGAACCTGGAGCTGGCGGGCGTGGGCCCTCTGCGCGTCAACCGCACCAAGGCCAATTGTCTGCGGGCCTGCAACTACGGTGTTCCTGGGCCGGTGTTGTTGGTGTACCCCGTCGGGTTCTGGTACCACTCGGCCACGCCGCCGGTGATAGAGCGGGTGCTGCAAGAGCACATCTTGGGGGGAAAGCCGGTGGCCGAGTATCTGGTTGCTCAAGATACTCTGATTGCCCCTCAGCGCCCCTGATCCAGGAGGGCATGGATGGCCTCCACGCAGGCCGCGGTTGCCTGCTGCAGCTCAGCTTTGTCGCTGGAAGCCGGCGGGGGGATCAGCCTGCCGATGCGCACCGTGATGGGGCAAAACAAGCGCGGCCAGCGGGATCCCTTGGGCAGCACCTTCTCGGTGCCCCAGAGGGCTACGGGGAGCAAGGGTGTCTGGGTGCGCGCTGCCACCAAGGCTGCCCCCAGGTGAGGCTGGGGGATGCGGCCATCGGGGGTGCGGGTGCCGTTGAGAAAGATCCCTACCGCCCAGCCCTGGGCCAGGGCTGCCTCTGTGGCCCGCAAGGCGCTGCGATCCGCACCTCCCCTTTTGACCGGGTAAGCCCCGTAGAGCCGGATCACCTGCTTCAGCACCGGCACCTGGAACAGCTCTTCTTTGGCCATGAAGGCTACCGGGCGGCGCACCGCATTGGCCACCAGCGGCGGATCCAAGTGGCTGGCGTGGTTGCTGACGATGATCAGGGATCCGTGGCGCGGCACGTTTTCCTGGCCATAGGTGCGGCCAAAATACAGTCCCCGAAATAAAGGGTTGACCACCAGCCACTTGAGCAGCCAGTAGGCCAACCAATCGCGGCGGCGATAGCCCATCTGGACGATTTCCCAACTTAAGGGTAGCTCCCTCTTGAGTGTAGGGGAAAGGGGGGGATCCCTAAGGACTTTGGAGACAGGTTTTCCGAAGACCTTCACCTAGGGTGGGATGCGGCGAGGGGAGACGCCGGGAAAACGTTGCGCCAAGTTTTAGCTAATCCGCCGTTCGCGCTAGCGGGACGTAGTCCTGGAAGCCCCGCT